>NZ_DDNS01000016.1:30043-65355 GCF_002341255.1 Psychrobacter sp. UBA2514 | reverse complement strand
AAAGATTCAAGTCCTCACTAGGGAACCACTCTTATTCCTATACAGGTACATTATGGTAAATAGACTTCAACCGAAGCAAACTGCTAAGAATAAAAGGCTACTAACGCCTTACCTATCTATATTATAGGAACATTAATACAAATAGATAGGGCATTAAAAAAGGATACCATCGTATCCTTTTTTTGTTTTCGTAATAATTGAGAGTAAACCTATCTTAGTGATGCTCACCAGGGAGAATTCTGGCAAAGGCACGCTGCGCAAAGTTAGGCTTGCTATCGGTGGTTTGCGCCGCTGTCGAACTTGGGAAGATACGATAACCAATTGATTGAATACCGACGTTAAATGCTGGCACCAACGAGTACGTCGCTGAGGCAAATTTGCCCATATTACTGGCAATACTGTTTGGCTTATGGACAATCGCTTTTGCGACCATGAGCGCGGCTTCATCAGGCATCAAAGCTGGCATATAACGGTATAGCTTGGTGGGGGCGATCATAGGGGTACGTACCAAAGGCATAAAGATATTGGTAACCTTAATATTATCGCCTTTGACTTCCGCGGCTAAGCAACGACTAAACGCATCTAACGCAGATTTTGAGGCCACATAGGCGGCAAAGCGAGGACTGTTTGCCAATACCCCAATCGACGAGATATTGACAATTTGACCCGTCTGACGGCTAATCATAGTCGGCAAGAAACCCAAAATAGTTTTAACAGCACCAAAGTAATTAATCTCCATCGTGCGCTCAAAATCATGGAAGCGGTTGACCGACTCATGGACTGAACGGCGAATCGAACGACCAGCATTATTGACCAATACATCCACATGTTTAAAATCAGCAAGAATTTGTTCGCTTATTTTTTCAATCTCATCCATATTGGTGAGGTCACATGGATAATAACTGGCCCTGCCACCCAATATTTCAATATTTTCTTTGACGGTTTTTAGTTTGTCTTCAGTACGCGCCAACAAAATAACATGCGCCCCGCACTCACTTAATAAAAAAGCCGTACGCTCGCCAATACCACTTGATGCACCCGTAATGATAATATTCTTGCCTTTTACTGCTTTTGTTATTGCTTTTTTCGAGGGATTAGCCATAAAAAGTCCTTTTTGTCTGTCCTATGCCAATGAATATTCGTTTACAGCATAGCAAAAAAATATCGCATACAGTGAACAAAACACCAATAGCTGATAGTTAACTTGACGGTTTTAGAGGTTTATAGTGATATATCATCATATAATAGTGACGATATTTAGCGCCATACTTTTTGCTGACTGATACAGAGGAGACATTATTTTGATCGGAAACCTAACCCACTATATTGACTTGATTGCCAAGATAGTCGAAGTCATTGGTGTCTTGATTATGTTCTTTGGACTCCTCTTTGCCTTTTACAAAGCATTTCGGATATCGGGCGGCCTGAACCATAATACCTATGTAGAGAGCAGGCAGACCGTTGGCAAATCCATTCTTTTGGGACTTGAGGTACTGATTGCCGCAGACATTATGGCAACAGTGGTGACAGAGCCGACATTACGCAGCGTCTTGGTGTTGGGTATTATCGTGCTTATTCGTACGTTTTTGAGTTTATCACTACAAGTTGAGCTAGAAGGCCGATTTCCTTGGCAAAAAGAAAAGCCAACATCTGAGAAAAACCCTGATGCTATGCCTTTTAATGAAGCCACACCTGTTGATAACACATAGCTTTAATCAACAGGATTAAAAGACGTATCAGTGATTTATGCTTATGATAAGCGTGATGAAACTGTACAGATCATTACTACTCATGCGTCTGCAAAAAACGCTCAACCACGCGGAACTGCCCTGCTGTACTCTCCTCGCCATACATCGCTTGCCGGAAGGCGTTGGAGTTGGGGATGCCTGTCGTATACCACGCAATATGCTTGCGGGCGATACGGCAGCCGGAGTACTCGCCGTAAAAGTCATACAGCTCTTGCAAATGCGCCAGTACAACTTCCTTAATCTTGCTCACACTTGGGGCATCAAGCACGTCACCTGTGCGTAAAAAATGCTCAATATCACGAAATATCCACGGCTGCCCTTGCGCGGCTCGCCCAATCATCACCGCATCACAGCCTGTCATCTCATAAACATGCTGCGCTTTTTGCGCGCTATCGATATCGCCATTCGCAATGACAGGAATGCTAATGCTGTCTTTGACTTCGCGTATTAACTCATAACGCGCCTCGCCCGTATACATATCCTCGCGCGTACGCCCATGAATCGCAATCGCGGCAATACCTGCTTGCTCTGCCCGCTTGGCGACTCGCAGGATGTTTTCACGACCGTTTTCAAACCCCAATCGTGTCTTTAGTGTGACAGGCGCATCAACGGCATTGACTGCAGCATCAAGCAATCTTGCTACTAAATCCTCATCTTGCAGCAGCGCTGAGCCTGCCAGCTTACGGCAGACTTTTTTGGCCGGACAGCCCATATTGATATCGATAATCTGCGCGCCATTATCGATTTGATAACGAGCCGCTTCAGCCAATTTGTCTGGCTCTGCGCCTGCTATCTGTGCAGAAATAGGCGCAATCTCATTGTCGAAATTGGCACGATATAGGGATTTTTTGCGTGCATAAAGTGCCGTATCAGCGATGATCATCTCGCTGACCGCATGACCTGCGCCAAATGACTTACACAATCGGCGAAAAGGATTGTCCGTCACGCCCGCCATCGGCGCAACCATCAAACGGTTTTCAATCGTCAGGCCACCTATATTTAAGGGTTGCAACAATGGATGGTCGGACAAAGTCGAGGATGAAGGTAACACAGGAGAATCAATAGACATAGAAAAACGGCTTGATTTGTAAGGAAAACAAGCCGTTATTCTAAGGATTCTTACATTTATTGCAAGCGATTAACGTGAATAGCTTGCATAAGCATTACTCATTTTTGATACATTCTATTCATTATTTATCAAGCACACTGCCCTGCTCTAGCGTGATAGCATCATCATGCGCTTGCATACGCCACGGTAGGCTATCAGGTGACACATTCAAGAAGTGCAAATACTTCTCGAACTGATCGATGATATCATTGATCACCGATTCAGACTTATAACCGTATAAGTCATAGGTCTGACCACCACGGCGCAGATACACCTCAGCGCGATGATAGTGTTCTTGCGGCAAGGTGTCGGCGCTGCTTTCAGTATAATAATCAGGCGCTTCATGTTCAGACAAGCGCACTTCATACCAAAACTCGACATCGTCACCACGTTGCAACTCAAGCACGGCACGGTTATTGGCTGCATCATAATTCACCTCAGTCGTCCAACCTGTTTCTGCAAATTTAGACGACACTTCCATCATCGAGGGCATCACCACTTCTTTGATGTAGTTTAGCACCTTGTCACGTGTGGGCTTATCAGCCATATAGTCGATGCGCTCACGCCATGCAGACGGTTTAAGCAAGTGCGGCGGTAGTTTGTTATTTTGATCGAGACTTTGATTACGATGTCCCTCGATACGCAATGCGCGCCACATACCGAACATGGAGATCAGAATGATAATCGCAAATGGTAGTGCACTAACGATTGCCGCCGTTTGTAGCGCTGTGAGACCGCCAGCAATCAAAAGCACCGCGGCAACGGCCCCTTCAGTCACTACCCAAAAGCTGCGCTGCCACCATGGCGTATCACTACGCCCGCCAGCCGCTAGCGAATCGATCACCAATGAGCCAGAATCTGATGACGTCACAAAAAACGTAATAATCAACAAAATAGTCAATGACGACACAAATTCGGTAAACGGTAACCGCTCTAATAATTTAAATAAAGCAATCGCTTGGTTGTTTTGTACCTCGCTGATGAGTGAGTTATAGCCATCGACCATAATCATATGTAGGGCAGTATCACCAAACACCGAAAACCAAAAGAACGTAAAGAACGTTGGCACCAACATCACACCGAGTACAAACTCACGGATGGTACGGCCACGGCTAATCTTGGCGATAAACAGACCGACAAAAGGCGCCCATGCAATCGTCCATGCAAAGATAAATAAGGTCCAGCTACCGATCCAATCGCTATTCTCATACGCTTGTAAGCTAAAGGTACGCTCAATGATATTACCCAAATAACTACCCGTATTTTCCATAAAGGCATTTAGGATAAAGATCGTCGGCCCTACTACAAATACAAACACCATCAACGCGGTTGCCAATACCATATTTAGAATAGACAAGCGTTTTACCCCTTTGTCCATCCCTGCCAATACGGACACCAGTGCTGCCGATGTCACTAATGCAATCGCCACGACCTGTATGGTAGTATTCACGGGGATAATATCAGGTAATAAGTAGTTTAGACCTGCATTGATTTGCGATACTGACAGACCAAGACTGGTGGCAATACCAAACATCGTACCCAATATCGCAAACACATCGACCGTATGACCGATAGGGCCATGAATCCTGTCACCAATAATCGGATACAGTGTCGAACGTATTGATAATGGTAGACCATGACGAAAGGCAAAATATGCCAGTGATAAACCAACGACACCATAAATCGCCCAAATATGAAAACCCCAGTGAAAATAAGCAATCTGCATCGCCTCTTTTGCCGCCGCAATGGTCTGCGGATCAGACATTGGCGGACTAGAAAAATGCATCACTGGTTCCGCTACTCCATAAAATAGTAGCGCAATCCCGTAGCCTGCCGAAAACAGCATGGCAAACCATTCAAGGAATCCGTATTCCGCCTCCCCATGATCAGGGCCCAGCTTGATACTGCCATAAGACGAAAACGCCAGTACAATAATAAACATCAAAAACAGGGCCACCGCCAGCATGTAAAACCAGCCGAAGGTCTCGGTCGTAAAACTAAGCACATCGCTAAACAGCGCCCCTGCTGCCTCAGGATTGATGGCGGTACCGATGACCAACAGCAGCATAATCACAGCTGCGGGTATAAAGACTGGTAGTAAAATGGTAGAGCGTGAACCGTTACTCATAAGCAGTGGTATCCTCAAATCCGTAAAAATAAGTGATAAAGAATCCTATCCCTGATACTCATCAACATAGTAGATATCAATTTACAAACAATAGATGTCATCAATATTAAAACAGCACGTTAGCAATAATACCGACGCATTCTGTGTAGATGGGAATACTATGTAACATAAACTTTAGCCAAATCCCAAGATAAACGCGTGTTTACAACAATAACTTAACGTTTATTACACAATGATTACTGGGCAATAAAAAAGGCAACTTGTTAGTTGCCCTTCAATCTTATATACCTATCATCCTAGCAATTTATGCCTCGATATCAGGCAGCACTAATAGCTGTAGCAAGTCGCTTGGCAATATCTGCAAGCTCACCTTGATCAGCCTGCGTTACTGCATGACGTCCTAACTCGTGAATACTCGATGGAATCAAATGCACATGATAATGAAAAACCGTTTGACCGGCTTGTGAGCCATTCAACTGCATCTGAATAACCCCTTCACGCTCAAACACTTGACGCTGTGCTTGCACAACCTTTTTAGAAGTCATCAGGACAGCAGCGGCATACTCTGGCTCAAGATCTACCAAATCTACCGCTTTTTGCTTGGGTATCACCAATACATGACCTTCGGCTTGCGGCATGATATCCATAAAAGCAAGGGTTTTGTCGTCTTCATAGACTTTATGACAAGGAATATCACCATCTAACATTTTGGCAAAAATATTATTGTCATCATAAGCAGTCTTTTGATTTACTTCAGTCATTATTTTTTCCTTTGATTATTTGATTGTTGGATGCTTAAAAGCTTTTAAAATGGTTTAGTGCGCTTGTCATATAGTGGACGAAATATAAGTTTAGTACAAGTTGCTATCATTTCCGTCGTTGATAAAATCAAGCTGTACACTCCCTAGCTTATCCTACTAATTTATTGGCGGGCCATGCCTTTTAAATGTTATATTAACCCTCTATTTTAATAACGCTATGTTTATGGATTTGCCTACTTTGCCGACCAATAGATCAGATAGCCTAGATAACGGCGACCCGTCTTCAACACTCAATGACAATGCTCAAACCAATGACAGTGTCCAAACGTCTGAATCAAATATCTCTACGCCTAATAGTACTGGCTTAGAGCAACTTGGTACTGAGCCTGATAATAATACTCAAACTATCGATCCAAACGCTATTATCTTAGCAGAAGCTTTGACTGACAAGGCGATTGGCTGGCAGATACACAACTGTAAAATCATCAAAAAGACCGTCACGCAAGATTTGCCACTGCCTTTTCTGTATCATTATGATAGCTTAGACGATGCCGTCAAGCAGTCGCATCCGCTTACACCTGAATTACTGCTTCAATTCAATACACCTATGTCAGCTCACGAAGCTGCCAAGTTAATTGGCATTGACGAGGAGCTGCTGACCAGTCCTTGGCATGTAAAAATTATGGGTTCATTGGTGGTATTTAGTGAGGCATTGCAGTTAGCCGTTCGTCTGCATTGGACCAATACAGGCAAAAAGACGCAGCAAATCTATACTAAGGATGCCGCCGACGCTATTATTGCCGCTTTTGAAGACTGGCAGTTTTTTGGTCGTGTAGACGTCCTTTATAAAAATAATAAGCAGATATTAATCAGTATTGACGAGCAAAACTCTAATACGCAAGAGCTACCTGCCGAATCGCTATTGACGATTGAGGCAAGTGGTGACTATCAACAACTACTGGCCACCCATGCGCTGGCAGTTATTATGAAGCTAGAAGCCGATAAAGCTGAACTACCTTGGTTTGAAAAAGCCATCTTAGCGCGTCTTGAATAGTCCATTTTTACCCATCTTTTATGGTTATAACTTCATTATTATTGGCACATGATTTTTTATTATTCATATCTAATGGTATGGTAACGAATTAGTATTATTCACTAGTCCTCACCCTCTATAAAAAGCACACTATCCTTATCAGAACTGAGGGTGCAGATTTTAACAACCCCGCCTATTTGTAAGGAATATCACATGGATTATCGCTCAAAAACCTCTACCGGCGGTCGTAATATGGCAGGCGCGCGCGCATTATGGCGTGCCACCGGCATGACTGACGGCGACTTTGACAAGCCAATCATTGCGATTGCCAACTCTTTTACCCAGTTTGTACCCGGCCATGTGCATCTAAAAGATCTTGGGCAGCTGGTCGCACGCGAGATTGAGCAAGCTGGCGGCGTTGCAAAAGAGTTCAACACCATTGCGGTCGATGATGGTATCGCCATGGGTCATAGCGGTATGCTGTATTCTCTGCCAAGTCGTGATTTGATCGCTGATTCGGTCGAGTACATGGTCAATGCGCATTGTGCAGATGCGCTAGTGTGTATCTCTAACTGCGATAAGATCACACCGGGTATGCTAATGGCGGCAATGCGTCTTAATATACCTGTGGTATTTATTTCAGGTGGCCCAATGGAAGCGGGCAAAATCCTAGCCAGCACCGTTGGTAAGAGCCACAATACCGATAGTAATGACAGCAGTGCCATTCGTAAACTTGACCTCGTCGATGCAATGATGGACGCGGCTGATGACAGCATCAGTGATGAAGATGTCGCTGCTATCGAAGCCTCAGCTTGCCCGACTTGCGGCTCGTGCTCTGGGATGTTCACTGCCAACTCGATGAACTGCTTGACCGAAGCGTTAGGCTTGGCCCTACCGGGTAATGGCTCGCTACTCGCTACTCATTCACTACGCCGTGAGCTGTTTTTGGAAGCGGGACGCACTATTGTCTCGCTTGCGAAACGTCGCTACGAGCAAGATGATGATTCAGTATTACCACGCTCAATCGCGACCAAAGCCGCTTTTGAGAACGCGATGAGCTTAGATATTGCCATGGGGGGTTCAACCAATACGATCTTGCATCTACTTGCTGCGGCCAATGAAGCTGAGATTGATTTTAAAATGGCTGATATTGACCGTCTAAGCCGCGGTGTGCCATGCCTAGCAAAAGTAGCCCCTGCCTCACAAAAATTCCATATGGAAGACGTGCATCGTGCGGGCGGTGTCTTTGCCTTGTTGGCTGAACTTGATCGTGCGGGATTGTTGAAAACTGACGTACCGACTATCCATAGTACGACAATGAAAGAAGCGATTGATAAATGGGATATCATGAATCGTGATAACCATGAGGCACGCGCGCGCTTCCTTGCTGCACCGGGTGGCGTTCGCACCACCGAGGCGTTTTCACAATCAAAAGAGTGGTCAAACCTTGACGTCAACCGTGAGTCAGGTTGTATCCGTAGTGCCGAACACGCCTACTCTGCAGATGGTGGATTGGCTGTACTGTATGGCAATATTGCCGAGCGTGGCTGCGTGGTCAAAACCGCTGGTGTCGATGAGAGTATCTTAACCTTTACCGGTCGCGCACGTATTTTTGAATCGCAAGATGCAGCTGTCGCGGCAGTTTTAGACGACAAAATCGTTGCAGGCGATGTGGTCATCATCCGCTATGAGGGCCCTAAAGGTGGCCCTGGTATGCAAGAGATGCTCTATCCAACGACGTATCTGAAGTCAAAAGGTTTGGGTAAAGAATGCGCCCTACTCACTGATGGTCGTTTTTCTGGTGGCACATCCGGTCTATCAATCGGTCATGCCAGCCCAGAAGCTGCTGAAGGCGGTGCCATTGGTCTGGTTGAAGAAGGTGATAGCATTCACATCGACATTCCAAATCGTACTATCAACATGCAAGTCAGTGATGCAGACTTGGCCGCACGCCGAGAAGCTATGGAAGCACGCGGTCGCGATGCATGGAAACCCGTCAGTCGTGATCGTCATGTCTCGCCGGCATTACGTGCTTATGCTGCAATGACGACCAGTGCGGACACTGGCGCTGTGCGCGACGTAAGCCAAGTTGAGCGCTAAGAACTCTATCTAAACCCTTCGTTTTCATAACTTATTTATAAAAATCTATCAAGCCTGCGCCATGCAGGCTTTTTTTTCACCAAAAAACAACGTATCTGTCGTTCTGATAACTATTTTTTTCGGTAATAATTCTTTTTTATCGTCATGATAAGTCATATTGCAGGCTAGATATTAAACATCCATACCAACCATTATCAATATCGAAAGCCAACCTCTCAAAACCAATCCTTAAAATATAACAACGTGCGAAAACCTTATGATTGAAAACTACAATTTATTTTTATTAATCTGCGGTATCGCCTTTTTATTAGGGGCCTTGTTTCCTGTTATCTTTAAACGCACCTCGATATCATTACCTATGCTACAAGTGAGTTTCGGTCTAATGATGGGTTACTGGTGGACGTCTCTATCGTTTTTGGACCCTATCAATAATGGAATAATCATCGAAAAACTGACTGAAATTGTCATTTTAGTCTCATTGGTTGGTGCGGGTATCAAAATTGATACTGATTTCTCTTGGCAGCTGTGGCGACCGACGGTTAGGCTCTTACTCATTACAATGCCCATCGGTATTTTTGCGATGGCAGGGTTAGGCTATTATGCCTTTGGCTTGAGCCTTGGCGCTGCTATTTTGCTGGGTGCGGTATTAGCACCTACCGATCCTGTTCTGGCTTCTAGTATTCAGGTGGGCCCCCCTAATACAGGAAGAGAAGACACACCTCGCTTTACGTTGACTTCAGAAGCAGGGTTAAACGACGGATTGGCTTTTCCTTTTGTTTACTTGGCGATTAAAATTGCGGAAGCTTTTAGTGAAGGAAACGCTTTTACCAGTGAGATGCTGTGGTCATGGTTCACCCATGATGTTTTATGGAAGATTGGCGCAGGGGTATTGGTTGGTGTGCTGGTTGGTAAGGCGATGGCCAAAGTAGTATTTTCTAAACACACCCGTGAGACCACGATATCGCAAGGATATGTAGTTATTGCTCTGACTTTGGTGGCATATGGTGTCGCAGAGTATGTGCACAGCTATGGTTTTATCGCTGTCTTCGTCGCTGCATTTGCATTTAGGCGTTCAGAATGTGAGCACGCCTACCATCAAAAACTACACGATTTTGCTGAGCAATCAGAAGGTTTGTTAATGTCGTTAGTACTGGTTATTTTTGGTATGTTCTTGGGTCAAGGTTTGCAAGCTGGTGTTGAGCTAACATGGCGTGTGTATGTCGTCAGTTTTACTTTCCTACTACTCATACGCCCAATTGGCGGATTTATCGCGTTATCAGGACTTCATTTACCCCGTACTGAAAAATACGCAATTTCAGCACTAGGTATACGCGGCATTGGTACTTTGTACTATCTGTCTTATGCGCTCAACACAGATTTCTTTGCTGAGGATGATGCACTCAAACTATGGATTGTCTGCTCAATTGTGATTCTAACCTCAATTTTTATCCATGGTCTCAGCGCCACAAGGCTACTCAAGATGACCCCAAAAACACGCCATTGATCATTCATGGTTATCAATACGTCTGATACTGTCATCTTGAGAGCGGCTGTATTACCTCAGATCATTAACCCAGCCCAAAACCGCTTCTGTCAATGCAAACTGACGGATATCGTTGAGCATGGTGGTATCAAAATTATGGATAAAAGCAAACGACAATTGACGCACAGGATCGCACCAAGCGACTGAGCCATTGTATCCCATGTGTCCAAACCCTGATGACGCAGAATCCATGATTTTATTGGTTGTGTCTTTGCCACTACATATAGTAAATAATCTATGATAGCCCAGTCGCCACTGCATAGGCGCTGGCATGACGGCATCTAGGCCTGTGACTTGTATTGCGGAGAGCTGGTTAAAAGTCGCCTTATCAATTAGCGTGCGCCCTTGCCAAACCCCACCATTGGCCAACATAGCATAGATAGTGGCTAGTGCCTCAGCCGAAGCGACGCCATTAGCAGCGGGAATGATTGCCTGTAGTGTCTTGCGATTGTGATAATCAAGTGCTTGTTTTCCGGCAGGAATGAGCGCTGCTTTATAGTTTTTCAGATTGAGCTGACTGGTATTAAAATATAGGCTATTAATACGCGCAGTATTTAATACAGGTTGTATGTTATCAATATTTTTATCCTCTAGATCGTCGTTAAGGCTACTTTGCGTTTCAGCTGTACGCTCATCATTGAGCATTTTCTGTTGCCAGCAATGATAGCTAGGCAGACTTGCATAAGTACGTAAGGTGCTTGGTGAGTCGGATTTTAGGGTTGGTTTTTGGCGCTTGTTACGCAGTGGTACGCTATCCTCATTTGATGACTCAAAGTCTTTGGCAAGCTTTGCTACTTGATCTACTTTGCTATCTGGTACACCAAAATAGCAACTGTCTGCAATACCTAAAGGCTCGGTTAGATACTGACGTAAAGCTTCGGCTAATGACATATGCGTTACGGCTTCTATCACACCGCCAAGTACCCAACCATAGACCAACGCGCTATAAGCGCTGTCATATGCAGCGGCGTCCTCAGGTGCTGTGATAGGCATTTCTTCAATATGATTCAGCATAACGCGCCAATCGAGCATCGTGTCACTATCGACATCGATACTGGTGATCGAAAACAAATCCGCCTGATGTGACATCACCTGTCGCAAGGTAATTTTGTCTTTACCTGTTGCGGCAAACTCTGGCCAATAGTGAGCAATAGGCACATCATAACCAAGCAGCTGCTGCGAAACCAATACATGCAGTAGCGTCGCTAAGATGCCTTTACCGGTAGAAAAATTGATGGCAAGCGTATCAGACTGCCATGATGCATCCAAACGCGCCATACCTGTACTTGCCTGTGCAATACACTCGCCTGCCTGATACACAACCACAGCACCACCAGCTGGCGCGTCATCTAGCTGTAAGTCTGTCAATAAATGCTGTAAGCGACGTTGTAGATCTATGCTCATAGATGTATCGATATTTTTATCATTATTTTGCTTGTTGTCGTCCATCATTGCTACCTTGCTTCAGTATTGTGAACTGACCTCGTATTAAAATCAGTTGGGTACATGCGTTATAGAGATATTGGAGATCAGTATAAATGTATTGATAACCAATAAAAAAGGCCACCTATCGGTCGCCTTTTTATGCTTCAATTATTATGATAATTTAGCGCGGTACTAGCAAGCGATTATGGACTTCTTGTTCAAGCTTGGTCAAGCCGTGACTACGTCCACGCTCCATAGCCGTATCCATCTTGCGACCACGCAACCAGCCTGCGCGTAGTGCAATGGCAGCCCCTACCCTGTTGCCTGAACCACAGTGCATGGCCATCTTTTTACCATGATACTGACGCAATATATTATCAAACGCCAATATCTTAAGTTGCTTTAGCTCTTCAGCGCCATTAATAGGCAGGTGCTCATAGCTCATTCCTGCACGCTCAACGGCAGCTGATTCATTAAAACTCAACTCATCCTCTGACTGCAAATTAATCACCAACTCAACGCCAGCTTTTGCTAGAGCGGCGACTTTTTCCTCATTTAACGCGCCGCACACAATAGTATTGGCATCCGGACGAAAATAAGGCTCAAAGACAGCGGACAAATCAACACCATTGTCAGAATCGCTATGGTCATCACTTGGGATATCAGTGACAGCGTTGTCATTAGCAGCTACTGTATCAATAGTCATTGATCTGTCAGCTTGATCCGTAATTGTCGCGCTATTTTGTGAATTCATATTTTGTGCAGTCATAATGATAAACGTGTTGGTTAAATATGGCTATTAAGATATCGGTTTGAATACGTCGTACAATGCTTGCTACTTGCTATTTAACGTCACGAAACCCGCCAAATGTGGCTTACTGTTTTTGGAGCTATATAAGCCAAACTCACAGGTATCGCCGACACTTTCAAGCTGAGCGATTGGCTGCGCAATAAGCTCCACTTCTGCTGGCAAAAAGATCGGTAACTTGAAAGAAACATCAACGGTATAAGCATCAGGCAGCTCATCCATTAGAGCAAGACACTTAGCTTTTGACCACATGCCGTGTGCAATTGCTTTAGGGAAGCCAAACGCGCGCGCTGATAGTGGATGCAAATGAATCAAGTTAAAGTCACCTGACACAAAAGCATAACGGCGACCAATATCTTCTGGCACTTCAAAAATACTATGTACGTCTTTTTTACCTACTTCTGGCTTCACAGCAACTGGACGCGGCGTGCTTTTTTTATCTTTACTGCTGGCCGTTTTTTTGCTGCGTGATAGGTAAGTTGAAGTCCCTT
Organism: Psychrobacter sp. UBA2514; assembly: GCF_002341255.1. NCBI lineage: Bacteria > Pseudomonadati > Pseudomonadota > Gammaproteobacteria > Moraxellales > Moraxellaceae > Psychrobacter > Psychrobacter sp. UBA2514. The sequence continues at coordinate 52,210 of NZ_DDNS01000016.1, read as the reverse complement.
CCCAAATTACTTTGTCCTCTGCTTTGACCGTGGTGACAAAGTCAAATTGCTGACCTTGAGCATGGTCACGCAAGTTATCAAAAGTGACCGACATGGACACCGTTTCGCGCTCACCGATAGGACGATGCTGCGTGACGCTATTGTCTACGTGTACCAGACCCAACATCGCAAACGGAAACGGCTCTTTGACCATCATATTCATCTGTAGAGTTTGTGATAGTACTGAAAAGTACGTCGCTGGAACTTTACCATTATCAGCAAAGCCACAAATTTTACGATAGTCGCTTAGATTATCATGATCGATATGCAAATCATCGACGTAATAGGTGGCCTGCGGCAATTGATCTTTACTGACTTTGCCACTGTTACCAATAGGTAGTAAGCTTTTGACGATATTGGCATAGGTAGTGTGCGCTTTTGGCAACGCGTCATAATGGGTGTCTGGCATAAGTAAATCCTAAATATGGCTTGAACAAGATTTTTAACGTATCTAGAGACATTGAGCAGTAATTGACTGGTACCTATTATCAATGAGTACTATATTCAATCAATTTTGCAAGTATCTTTAATAGCAAAAAATAGTTTGGCTGATGGTTCTTGTGTTTTTATCATAAAAAAGCCACCCGTGGGCAGCTTTATTACAATTTATCAGCAAATATTTCGTAAGCATATGTGAGGCAAATCAAAAACAAGGGATAATACCATCACGCTACCTTCTCCTCATTTGCCACATAGTCACACTAATAAATCAGTATTATGCGCCAAGTAAGCTTTGACCACAAACACGAACTGTGTTGCCATTTAGGCCACCCGAAGCAGGTGAAGCCAACCATGCGATGGTCTCAGCCACGTCAACTGGTAAACCGCCTTGGCTCATTGAATTCATACGACGACCCGCTTCGCGAATAGCAAACGGAATCGCTTCCGTCATTTGTGTTTCGATAAACCCTGGTGCTACTGCATTTATGGTCATGCCTTTTGCGTTGTCTTCTAACTGCTTAGCAGTCGCATTAACCAAGCCAATAACACCCGCTTTAGAAGTGGCATAATTTGTCTGACCCATGTTACCAGCGATACCTGAAATAGATGACACACAGACGATACGGGCGTTTTCTTTTAGCACGTCATTATCAAGCAAGTAGCGATTCAGCTTAGCAATGCTGCCCAAGTTAATATCGATGACCATGTCCCACTTTTTCTCATCCATTCTGGCCAATGTCTTATCACGTGTCACGCCAGCATTATGAATGACTGAATCCAGACCACCACGCTTTTGCGCCGCATCTGCGATTTCTGCACCAGCGTCATCGCTAGTGATGTCTACTGTCAATACAGAGCCACTGATTTCGCTAGCAACTTTTTGTAGGTCAGCTTGCTGCTGCGGTACATCAAGACAGATTACATGGGCGCCCTCGCGAGCCAAGACGCGAGCAATTGCTTCGCCAATACCGCGACTTGCGCCCGTCACTAGCATCGTTTTACCGCCTAGAGGCTGATTCCAATCGACATCAACTGAGTCGCCCTTGCTCACGCGTACCACTTGTCCTGAGACATAAGCTGAACGTGCTGAAGTGAAAAAACGCAAGGTCGAGTCTAGGTTTTGCTCAGCGCCTGTTTCTACATAGATAAGCTGAGCTGTAATGCCGCGCTTGAACTCTTTGCCTACTGATTTTACAAAGCCCTCAAGTGCCCGTTGTGCCATGGCAGTTTCGATATCAGTGATGTCCTCTGGCGTACGACCAATAACGATCACTCGACCTGACTTTTCTACGCGGCGCGCAACGCTATGAAAAAACTCGTACACTTCTTTTAGCTGATCTGCATTGCTGATATTACTTGCATCAAAAAGCAATACTTTGAACTGATCGTCACCACCTGTATTGGCTTTTGCTTCAACGCCTGCATCAGCAAGAGCGTCTTTAACATCATCACTGCTGTTTACATATACATCAGCATGCACATCTAACAAAATACGTGCAACAGATTCACTAATGCTTTTGTCCTCACCATTAGCACGGCCAACTAGTACACTGCCACGAACCAAACGCTCACCGCTTTCAAAACGATCAAGCGTCACTGGCATTGGCAAACCTAAATTCTTTGCGACTTTTTTACCAATAGAAGATTGAACAAAATCACCATAACGGTCTGACATAATATATTCCCTATAAATAATAAATGGTTGAAATAATAGTAAACACTAAATGTAATACGCCTATTATATAGACTCATCAACATTGTAATTATTGATATTTGGTAAATCATTTTAAAACTGGCCAAACTATACACTGCCATTAGAAACATGTCCAAAAACAGACAATGTCTACAACAATCTGTAAACAAGTCAGTATACAAGCTGACGACTTTTTACCCACTTGCTGACCATCATAACATGTTAAAATCTGACGTATAAGTTATGGCAAACATAATTATTGATAACAATATATTATCAAACATATCATTATGCAATGCTACTATCTGATATTCGTTGGTACTCGCCAGTCTATCAGCGCCTTAACCAGTACGCTTAAAGCTGTCATTGAACTTATACAAGCGACACATCGTTTGCTAAAGACATACATTAAACGAGCACAAAACGACTTATCATACACAGCGACACTAGGTGATAGATGATAATATTTGATTTTTGCTTAACATGACTTTGCCACTTTTTTTATTTTTACCCTTCAAATTTTCTGCCCATACTTTTTAAGGATAATATTATGAGTAATAAAAATAACCACCCTGATAGTCCAGTTGTCGAAAGCACTGTTGTTAAAGCCAGCGATGCAAAACCACAAGAAATTGCTGAAAACAATGAACCTGCTAAAACTGCTGACGTTAAAGCTGATACTAAGGCAAACGATACCAAGGCTGATAGCACACAAGCTGACAACACAAAAAAAGAAGCGCCAGCTACTAAAAAATCTGACGCTAAAGGAACTGATACCAACGACTCAGAGACTAAAGATACCACTAGCAAACAACCAGATGATGAAAAAGTAGAAACCACAGCAGCTAAAAAACCAGCGACTGCAACTAAAAAAGCGAGTAAAACCAAACCTGCTACAAACCAGAATCGTGTGGCAATCTTAGGTGGTAACCGTATTCCATTTGCTCGCTCAAATGGCTCATACGCTGACGTCAGCAATACAGATATGTTGACTGCGGCTCTAGACGGCTTGGTTGAGCGCTACAACTTACAAGACGAAGTCATCGGCGAAGTGGTCGCTGGTGCCGTTATGAAGCTAAGCCGTGATATCAACCTGACTCGTGAAGCAACATTGAACACAGCGCTGAACCCACACACACCAGCCTATGATATCTCACAAGCGTGCGGAACTGGCCTACAAGCGACCTTTGCTTCTGCGAACAAAATCGCACTGGGTATTATCGATTCAGCCATTACAGGCGGCGTAGATACTACTTCAGATGCGCCTATCGCTATTGGTGATGGTCTGCGTAAAGTACTGATCAAGCTTGGTGCCGCCAAAGACAACAAGCAACGCCTAAAGGCATTGATGGGTCTAAATCCAAAAGACTTGATTGACTCACCGCAAAATGGCGAGCCGCGCACTGGTCTATCGATGGGCGAGCATCAAGCGATTACAGCACTTGAGTGGAACATCACTCGTGAAGCTCAAGACGAGCTTGCCTTTAACAGTCACAAAAACCTAGCACGCGCTTATGACGAAGGTTTCTTTGATGACTTGATCACCCCATACAAAGGTCTGACTCGTGATAACAACTTACGTCCAGACACCACGCTAGAGAAACTGGGTAAGCTAAAGCCCGTATTTGGCAAAAAGAACGCCAATCCAACGATGACTGCTGCCAACTCAACGCCACTGACTGATGGCGCATCTTGTGTCCTATTGGGTACTGATGAATGGGCAAAAGAGCATGGTTTAAAACCACTGGCTTATATCGTGCACCAAGAGACAGCAGCGGTAGACTTTATCGGTAAATCTGGTACTACCGAAGGCTTACTCATGGCACCCGCTTATGCGGTACCACGTATGCTTGAGCGCGCTGGCCTCACGCTACAAGACTTTGATTTCTATGAGATTCATGAAGCGTTTGCCTCACAAGTATTATCGACACTCGCCGCTTGGGAAGATGAGACATTCTGTGAAGAGCGCCTAGGTCTTGATGCGCCACTAGGCTCGATCGATCGCAGCAAGCTAAACGTGAATGGCTCATCGCTAGCAGCAGGTCATCCATTTGCCGCGACCGGTGGTCGTATCTTAGCCACCGCTGCGAAACTACTTGACCAAAAAGGCTCAGGCCGTGCGCTAATCTCTATTTGCGCCGCTGGCGGTCAAGGCGTGACTTGCATCTTAGAAAAATAAGTTCGGTAAGTAACGAATGAAAATGAGTACTTGATTCATCATTTTTATCAGCTCATCTATTCTCATAAAAAATGCCCTTTAAATAGTTAAAGGGCATTTTTTATTGTCTGTACTTTGCTATGATAGAACCGACCTAGATAGTAACCTCTTAAAAAAGCTGACACGCCAAACAAAGGTAATATTTATGGGTAAGACAGAATTTCTACTTAAAAAAAAATTTCTATTAAGAAAAATGAGACAAATCATTTTTGGCTCTGATAAATTGGTAACGACAAAACCCATTACAACCACAGACTTTCAATCACTCACCACCCAGGAGCAATTAGATCAATACAACCGAGAACAAGCCATCTTGGCTGAGCGCATCGAAAAAGACATTCTTGATGATGAGCTACGTCGAAAAATGCATCAAGACCTTATCGATACCTATGATGAAGAGCTAGAAAACGAAATAGATGACTATGCACGTGACTTTCGCTTCAATGGTCGTGAGATGAGTGAGCAAGAAAAACTGGATCGGCGTACTTATTTCCATGAGTTGGTACGATTGCAGCGAGAACTTATCAAGCTGCAAGACTGGGTGGTCGCAAATGGTGAGCGTATCGTCGTTATCTTTGAAGGGCGAGATTCTGCGGGTAAAGGGGGCGCTATCAAACGTATTACCCAAAGGCTAAATCCACGCGTGTGCCGTGTTGCCGCCTTACCTGCTCCTACTGAACGCGAGCAAACCCAGTGGTATTTTCAGCGCTATGTGGCACACTTGCCAGCCGCAGGTGAGATCGTTTTGTTTGATCGCAGTTGGTACAATCGCGGCGGTGTCGAGCGCGTCATGGGCTTTTGTACTGATGAGCAATATGAGGAGTTTTTCCAGTCAGTGCCAGAGTTTGAACGCATGCTTGTGCGATCAGGCATTCGCTTGGTGAAATACTGGTTTTCTATTACTGACGATGAGCAGCATGCACGCTTTATGAGCCGAATATACGATCCGCTAAAACAGTGGAAACTCTCGCCGATGGACTTACAATCCCGTAGGCGCTGGGAAGATTATACCAAAGCAAAAGAGACCATGTTTGAGCGCACTCATATCCCTGAGGCCCCATGGTGGGTAGTTGAAGGCAACAATAAGAAGCGCGCTAGGCTCAACTGTATTGCACATCTGCTCGACCAGATTCCTTATAAAGAGATACCTCGTGAGGAAGTTGAATTGCCCAGTCGCAAACGTGATGACGAATACTACCGCGAGCCTATTCCTGATGATATGTACGTACCGTCGCGCTACTAGCACTCACGGATATATATCCTAAAAAAAGCCTTATACAGTTATAAGGCTTTTTTATTAACCATACAATATAGCCATGATGACCATCGATAAAGACGCCTAGGTTTTTGGGTTAAGTGGTATGGGCTACATGGTATAAGTGGATTGCAGGCTATCTATTTTACCAGCCAATAAACGCTCAACTTCGTTTTTGATTCGTTGTCCTGCGATATCACTACCAATTTGCACAGCAAAGCCTGCTGGTCGACCGCTCTGCGTTTTGGAGTTGATCCAAACAACCTTACCATTCATGGGCAAACGCTCACTAGAGTTGGGCAGTGTAACAGCAATAAAAACTTCATTACCCAGTTGCTGCGGCTGATCAGAGGGCACAAACAAAGCGCCATTATTCACAAAAGACAGATAGCTGGCATACAACGTTTCGATAGTCTCAATATGGCAGGTTAAAATCCCGCCGCGTCCTGGCATTGCCATAATCAGCTTCCTTTATCAATTGGGTCAAATATATTTTTATAAATGATTGTGAGATATAAACAAAAGCGATTTATATCAATAAGTTCCAATAGCTCACAAAGGCTATGTCACCACTCCTACAAGCAGGCCAATTCTTGCATTAGCTTATCATAAGCAAATTTTTCTTGCACATTTTGTTGCAGTGCAACTTTGGTCTGCTGCAAACTATCGCCGAATACTTCTAGGTTGAGAGCATCGGGTTGATAAGAGGCTAATGCTTCTGATAGGTTGATATCTGTTTGTAATTCACTCAGTCCTAGGCAGATGCGCTTTATGTCTAGGAGCATCTGTTCAGACAGTTGAATAAACTCTTTAATACTCAGCTGTTTTTGCCAATAATCACTTGCCGCTACGCTACTACGTTTACCACTTCGCAGTGCCTGCCATGTGGTCAGCCACAGTGCACGTTTGCTGTACCACGGTGCCTGTGCCAATGCTACCGCAGCGAGAGGTGCGCCGTTTGCTAATTGTATCAACTGCTCAATCGCCATCTTACTGACGGCTTCACGATTGATGGTATGACCGAGCGCCTGTGTCACATAATTAACAGCAGTCGCAAGTTCGATCGTCTGTAATGCCAGCTGTTGTACACGGCTCTTGATGGTTGGAAGCAGCTGAGCAGGCGTGTCACTGATTAAAAATAGATGAACTTGCGCTTGCGGCTCCTCCAAGGTTTTGAGTAACGCATTGGCAGCGGCGACGGTCATTTGCTCAGCATGATCTAACACACAGATGCGCATCCCTTGCCCGCCTTGATAAATAAAAGGCTGCAAGGCACGAATGTCATCCACTTTGATTTTAAGCGCGCTGTTGCTGGTGCTCTTAGTGGCTTTTTTGTCTTTTGCGCTGCTTGATTTGTCTTGGAGGGTGTCGCTATCCGCATTGATTGGCATACTCACGATTGGCAGCACTTGCAAGCTTGGGTGAGTACCCGACTTGAGCCATTGACAACTTTCACACGTGCCGCATGCGCCTAGTGGATTCGTATCATGCTCGCGGCATAATAACCAAGCCACCAACCGCCATACAAAGGCGCGTTTACCCATTCCCTGCATACCAGCAGCGAGCAATGCATGCGGCAAGGACTGCTGCGTCAATACTCGCTGAGTCAATTGTGACCACAACGTCTGTTGCCATGGCAATAAGGGCGCAAAATAGATACTGTCTGAACGCTCTTGCGCGCCTACATTTGCTGTCAGATCATTCATAACAATGGCTCTATCACGTTTTTAGATATTTAGGATGCAGCACGCTAACGATACTCTGAATAATGTGCGAGCGCTTGCTCAAACCATTATTTAGCGGGGTTTTGAAAATCAGCCAAGCTCATGGCATTTAAACGGTCTAGATCCTCTTGGGTATCGACACCAGCCGGCAGTTGACAAGCAGCTTCTGCAATGGCGATAAGCTTACCGTTTTCTAGCACTCGTAGCTGCTCTAGGCTTTCAAGCTGCTCAAGTGGCGTCTGTGGCCATGCAACAAACTGCTGTAATAGACTAACGCGGTAAGCATATAAACCCAAATGACGATATGCGTTCTTCGGTGGCTGTCTTTGATTGTCATCCGCCAATACGACATCACGATCACAAGGAATCGGTGCTCGACTAAAATAAAGCGCGCGCTGCAAATTATTCGTATGTTGGCTGACTACCTTTACCACAGAAGGTCGCTGGAATGTATCGTAATCATCGATAGCCTCACAGAGTGTCGCCATGACGCTGGCCTCATCCGCTACCAAAAGCGCCTGCACTTGCTCAAGCAGTAAGGGCGGCACAAGAGGTTCATCACCCTGCATATTGACCACAATATCATGATCAGCCCAGCCTTTGATAGCCGCCACTTCCGCCAAGCGGTCAGTGCCTGAAGCATGCTCGCTACTTGTCATCACAACATCAAAACCGGCATCGATACAGACCTTTGCAATTTGCTCATCATCAGTTGCAATACACATATCGTCAGCAAAGGTTGCTGTTTTTGCCTTTTCAGCCACCCAAAGTATCATCGGTTTGCCATGAATGCTCAATAATGGCTTACCGGGTAACCGTGTGCTCTTAAAGCGTGCAGGAATCACAATATGGGTTTTGGCAGGTGTGGTGACAAGCGACATGGTTTATTCCTAAAAATTGTGTCAGTTTGACGTATTGACTATTATCTATGATGGCGTTTTTGTACCAACATCAGAGTCAGCCTCAATACCCAAAGCTTTTAATTGCTGGTTTAGATTATCATAACAGTTATCGGATAATACGGCCGTCACAGGCAAAACCCACAACCTGCTAACGAGCTGTGCATACTCATCACTTGATGCTTGCTCCGCCGTATAGTCTGACAACAATGCTTTTATTTTTACCGCATCTTTACTGGTAACGACGATAGGATAATCGCTGTATTGTAAAAGCTCAGCCAAACTAAAGTCATAGTGATCAGGATAAGGATGCCCTATCACGTCAAAACCAAGAGACTCCAACGTATCAAAAAAACGCTGTGGATAGCCGATACCACTGACTGCGTGTACTCTACTATTGCTGGCAGGAACGACATTATCTATTTGCTTAATAGGTGATTGAGGACTCCATAGATGTTGCAATTCATCAGCTTGCAAATGCATGGTCAAGTGCTCAGGAGGGTGTGAATTTTTACTGCTTTCATGATAATGCGACAAGTCTGTTTTTGGCTTGTCATGATAAATCACATGAGCACCTTCTAGTCGTGACATTGGCTCACGCAAAAATCCGGTTGGCAATAATTGCTCATTACCAAACCCTCGCGCGGCATCTACCACAATCCACTCTATATCCCGCTTGAGCGCATAATGTTGCAAACCATCGTCAGCGATAATCAATTGCAAATCAGGTTCAGCATCCAACAAGGTAGTAATCGCTTGCTGACGATTCGGGCATACTGCCATGGCAACGCCTGTCATATGAACAATCAAACATGGCTCGTCGCCTACTACGTTAGGCAAACTGGTGGCATTGACCAATGCTGGCATTTGGCTCGTATCGCCACCATAACCGCGGCTGATGACGCCGACTTTTATGCCTCGTTTTTGCAAGTGATTGACCAAGGCGATAATTAACGGTGTTTTGCCGCTACCGCCCACACTGATATTACCAATGACCATGACGGGTATAGGTGCGCGATAACTTGATAGCAGCCCAACTTTATAGGCGTGACGACGAAGCAAGGTGATTAGTCCATAAAGCCAGCTAATAGGTAGCAACAGCCATAACCAAGCGGCCTTACGTTGCCATGCATTAGTAATTATCGTCTCAATACTCATGAATAATTGCCATGTATCCTATCGATTCGCTGCTTAGGCGTTGACGCTTTATCAAATAAATCTATTCTACTCAAAGTCTCGAGCATACATTTGCGCATAATGGCCTTGCAGCTGCATCAGCTCATTATGGGTACCAAGCTCAACTATCTGACCACCATCCATCACAGCAATACGATCCGCAGATTCAATAGTCGTTAAGCGGTGCGCAATCACTAGCGTCGTACGGTTTTTCATGACGTTATCGAGCGCTTGCTGAATATAATACTCTGACTCATTATCAAGCGCACTGGTGGCTTCATCCAAAATCAGAATCGGCGCATCTTTTAACAGCGCACGAGCAATAGATAGTCGTTGACGCTGGCCGCCAGACAGCTGGAGCCCTTCGGCCCCAATCTCGCTTTGATAGCCGTTTGGCATTTTCATGATAAAGTCATGCGCGAAAGCCGCTTTTGCAGCCTCCTCGACCTCAGCTTGGCTCTTGTTGGCCAATCCCCCATAAGCAATGTTATTAAATACTGTGGTATTAAATAGTACGACTTGCTGATTCACCATCGCAATTTGTGCGCGCAAGCTCTCTAGCTTAATCTGGTCTATCGGCACACCATCTAAAGTAATTTGCCCAGAAGATGTCTCCAGAGTACGCGTTAAAAGATTCACTAAGGAGGACTTACCTGCTCCACTTCGTCCTACCAATGCAACCGTCTCACCTGCTTTTATATTTAACGTAAAATCACGTAGAGCAACTGTCGAATCTGGATATACCAAACTGATATTATCCAAAGACATCTGACCAGATAACGCCTTGCTGATAGTGCCTGTATCTTCCTCTTCTGGCTCATCAAGTAATGCAAAAATCGACTCACCAGCAGCAATACCTTTTTGCAGTTTTTGATTGACATCAGTCAATGAACGGACCGGCTTACTCAGTAAACCCGCCGCTGCAATATAGGATATGAACTCACCTGCTGAAATACCGCTAATAACTGAAGGTCTCAATGCAAGCCATACCACCACCGACATCGCTATCGCCATCAGCAGCTGTACTGCTGGGGTATTGATGCTATTGGTGACGACCACCTTCATGCCTTGACGTAAGTTCTTTTTTGAAGTCTTATCAAAGCGCTCGGCTTCATATGCTTGTCCGCCATAATTCTTTACCACCTGATAGCCACTGATGACCTCATTGGTAATATGACTGACACTACCCATCGTTTTTTGGATACCTTTAGAGAGCTTAAGATAACGCTTGGAGGCAATGCGAATGAGCCATAGTATTGGTGGCAATACGACAAATAGGATTAGAGTCAAGCGCCAGTTGCTATAAAGCAAAAACCCTATCAATGCCACAACCGTCAAACCATCACGCAGCAAGGTCTTCATTGAGTCTGTACTGGCAGCAGTGACTTGCTCAACATCAAATATCAACTTGGATGAGATCGTACCAGCAGGATTGGCCAAATAGAATGAACTTGGCAAGCGCAGTAGCTTATTAAAAACCTCGACCCGCAGCTCATAAACCAAATTACGTGAGACCAAAGCCGAGTAATAGTTACCCAAAAAACTGCCCAAACCGCGTACGAAAAATAGCGCAATGATGAGTAATGGAAATAACGCCTGTTTGCTTCGATCACTTTGGTTAATGGCATCAGTAATGTATTGCAACAGCTTGGCAATCCAAATCTCAGTTCCTGCGTTGATAGCAAAGCCCAAAACAGTCAGTAGCAAAGCCCACCAATACGGTTTTAGATATTTTAATAGACGCAGTAAAGTTTTACTTTTTGGCGGATTAGACGGGGCTGCTGAAGGTTTTTTAGCAGAAGGTTTTGTAGAGTCAGGTGTATAAGCTTGGCTCATAAAAGCCTCAATGTAGGTGTCATGACATGAATGGGCTGTGCTTGATACACAGTTTATAGTAATGATGCGGCAAATATTATTGCGGCAAAGTTTGACCAAGTGGGACAACGGTGCTGATATTTAAGTTCAAAAATCCGAGTTTACCAGCAACATCCATCACCCGTACGACCGATTGATGGGTAGCGTTGGCATCCGCTGCGATGACAAATAGCATATCGCGATTGCTTCCTGCTTCTTGCTGCAACATGCTGGTCAGTTCAGCCTCGTTACTACTAGCAAGCGTAATACCATTCACCAAATAACTGCCATCTTCTTGTACAGCTACTTCTATACTATTTTTTTGCTCTGTCTGCGCCACACCTTCTGCTTCAGGAAGGATAATATTTAAACGACTAAAATGATTAAAAGAAGTAGCCAGTAGTAAAAAGACGATTAAAAACAATAAGCAATCAATCATGGGCGTCAGATTAATTTCAAGCGGCTCAACAGTCGGTTTTCTAAAGCGCATATGAATCTCTTCTACTTACCTGCTATTACGAACGTACTTTGAGCATCAAACTCAGGATCAAAACTATGACAATTATATTGTCGCCATATTGATTTTATCTACATCTAATCGATCAGTAGCACGCTCATCAATAGTAGTCATACTATTAGCAGGTGCCGCTACGTAAGTATTGTCGAGCAATTGGTAGTCGTATAGCTCTTGAATCATCAGCCCTGCTTGAGTCTCGAACTGTGCATTGATGTCGATGATACGCCGCTGAAAGTATCGATACGCGACAAGCGCTGGGATGGCGACGATCATACCAGCAGCCGTGGTAATTAGCGCTTGTGAGACACCAGCAGCAAGCATTGTTGGATCTTGCATCGCACCATCAGTAATCGCTAAGAATGAAGAAATAATACCTAATACCGTACCTAATAATCCAAGCAATGGCGCAATGGCACCAATTGTACCCAACATATTGATATTTTTTTCTAGCTGGTGGACTTGTACGCTAGCACGATTTTGCATATGCATGGTCATAGACTCTAGGCCGTACTGACGATAGAGCAGCCCCGTTGCCAAAATATCACCAAGCGCCGTCTTCTCTTTGACATTCATCAATTGTGTACGGCCGATATCGCCATTTTCGCGTAGGCGAGTGATGAGCTGCTCACGCAGTCTGCTAGGCACAGTCTTGCTAAATTGCAATGTATGACTACGCTCAATAATGATAACCAATGCCAATATAGAGCAGACGACAATAGGTGTCATTAGCCAGCCGCCTGCCTTTACTAACTCCCACATATTTGCTCTCTTCCATATTTTTAAAAACAGTTGTTACGTAGATGGATTTATACGTAAATAGTCGTTACTAATAAATCAGTCCTACTAGCTTGCGTATTGTCTTAAGCCTATGCTTCTATGTGTTTAATCAAAGCAGCTAACTGGTCTTGACTGTGAAAAAAGATCTCAACACTACCCTGCCCGTCTTTTTTGTGCTTAAGCTTGACTTCAGCACCCAACATATCTGTCAATCTTTGCGTGAGACGCTCTTCGTCACGAGACTGTGCTTGTTCGACACGGTTGGCCTTGGGTATAGGGTTCAAAATGGATTTGACCAGCTTTTCAGCTTCTCGCACCGTCATACCGCCATCGATGATTTTTTGTGCAATGATTGGCTGCTGCTCAGAAGACAATGCTAAAAGCGTTCGAGCGTGACCCATGTCTAGTGCGCTATTTGCCAAATGATCTTTTACCGTATCATGCAATTGATTTAGGCGTAGTAAATTCGATACCGTTGTACGCGCCTTGCCCACCACTTCAGCAATCATCGCATGGCTCATACCAAACTCTGTATGAAAGCGCTGCAACGCGGCTGCCTGCTCGATCACAGACAAATCTTCACGCTGGATATTCTCAATTAAGGCCAGTGCAATAGCAAGCTCATCAGATAACGCACGCTCAATCGCTGGAATAACCGACTTGCCCGCCATTTTTGCCGCGCGCCAGCGACGTTCGCCAGCGATAATTTCATGAGTGACAAATGCTTCACTCTTATCTTCATTGGCGAGCAATGGGCGGATAACGATGGGCTGCATCACGCCATGCTGCTCAATAGAAGATGCCAATTCTGCCAGTGCCGTTTCACTCATGTCACGGCGCGGTTGATACTTACCTGCTTGTAGACGCGTGACATCAATCTGCACGAGGCTGATTTGATCCTCTGAAGCGTTTACGTCTGTGCTATTACCACGCGTTTTGTTGATAGCCGTCTTGCTTGTCACACGTGATGAACGAGTGCTATTACTGACAGTAGTGTCATTATCAGTGGATTTTGCAGCCGATTTTTTACTGGCTTTGGGCGCAGCCGCATCGTCGGGGGCAGTTTTCACAGGCATGTTGCTATCTAGCGTTTCAGCTGGCACGGCCACATCGCGTGCAGCCATATCATCTTGCAAGGCAGAGGCGGTGATTTGCTTTTCTTTCTTGATTGACCCTAATAAGGCATCTAAGCCTCGATTGGCAGCCAACCCTCTTTTCTTCGCCATGATTACCTATCCTCTAACGCTAAAATAAAAGCCAATTGATTACTGCTGCGGCTTACTAAATACAATGTTAAGTGCTTTATTGTTCGAAAGCTTTTATAGAAAAACTAGCTACTTTGCTTCATCACTTCAGCGGCCAATTTTTGATAGGCGCGCGCGCCTTTTGACCATCTCTCATAAGCAATCACTGGCAGACCATGCGCGGGTGCTTCTGCTAGGCGAATGTTTCTTGGGATATGAGTCTTATACATAATATCGCCAAAGTGCGCTTCTAATTCAGCAGACACATCACGGGCAAGCGTGTTACGCGCATCAAACAGCGTTCTCACAACACCGCGAATGTATAACTTAGGGTTTAATTCAGTAAGACGCTCAATCGTCTGTGATAAATCTGCTAGCCCTTCTAGTGCATAATATTCACACTGCATTGGGATAATCACACTATCAGTTGCAACCAAGGCATTAATCGTCAGTAGGTTCAAACTGGGTGCACAGTCTATAATCACGTAATCGTATGGCGGCTGTTGCGAGGATGTCTGCGCATCAACCAGATTTTTCATCGCCGTTTTGAACAGCTCGTGACTGTCCGTTTTACTCATCAATGTGATGTCCATACCAGCCAAATCACGATTGGCACCGATCACATCAAACCCTGCCGGACTGGTCACAATGGCTTCTGACAGCGCTACACCATCCAGTAAAACATCGGCTATGGTAAGCGTCAGCTCGTTTTTGTCGACACCCGTACCGCTGGTTGCATTGCCCTGTGGGTCTAAGTCAATCAGTAGTACGTGCTTGCGCTTAGCAGCTAAACTGGCGGTCAAGTTTACCGCCGTCGTGGTTTTGCCCACGCCGCCTTTTTGATTCGCAATTGCTATGATTTCCATACACTCACTCAATTTTATTAAGGTCTGTTACTGACTTTTTCTTTTAATTTATTTGCCGCTCAATCTTATATGCTTATGCAGTGCTACTAAATCAGCGCTTCATGAAAGGCAGCCATTTATAAAAAAATTCTTTTATAAATTACCCAATTTTCGTTTGTATATTTTCAGTGCCTTTTAAATACTATGCCATTTAGGTACAAACGTAAACTGCGTTTCACAAAAAACGACTGCTGTTTCATGACTGGGAAGTATCTACCTTTCAGGCATTTTTAGCAGACATTTCAATCAAATGACGACTATCATGCAGACACGGCACTGTCAGCTTAATCGTCTTAATATGCCAATCACTATCAAGCGCTTGTAGCTCTTCATCGCTCGGCGCTTTGCCTTTCATAGCACACAAATAACCGTCATCTGCCAATCTCGGCTGCGCTACTTCAACAAAATCTATCAAACTGGCAAACGCTCTAGACGTCACCACATCATAGCTGGCTTCGTGCGCTTCGATACGCGAAGCGATCGGTTGCATATTACGTAAGCCAAGCTCACTGCTGATCTGCTTAATAAAGCGAATCTTTTTTTGATTACTATCAAGGGCGGTACACGAGCGCTCAGGCTGACAAATCGCAATAATCACCGCAGGCAACCCTGCACCTGTACCGATATCAAGCAGCGACCCTGTCGGCAAATGCGTTATAATAGACAAGCAATCAATCACATGTTTGATCAGCGCTTCTTCTGGATCGGTGATGGCGGTCAGATTATACGCTTTATTCCACAACAAAAGCTGGTCTAAGTATAATAATAACGTGCGCTGCTGTTTCTCACTTAGTGATAGACTTAGCTCATTTACGGCTTGGGCTAAGATACTGGCCAGCTTTGGCAATTGTGAGCCAAGCTTCACAAAGCCAGTCGGATCAATATTGATATTACCCGTGCTAGTAGACGACGAAGAGGTTTTAGCGGAAGCTGACATACAACGAGTTATCCAGTTTTGACATGTGAACCGCCTATTTTATCATGCAGTCTGCTCATTGAATAGTTGCAGATTGCGCCAATGTGGGACATCTTATACTATCTGCACGGTTTGTGAGGCGTTATTCTACTTTAATAGCGCAAAACTTCCGCTTAATTTATGCTCCAGTCGCCTATTGCTACATAGTTATCTCACCATGATACAAAAGTATGCTCAATGATTTCGCTAAATTGTGGCCATATCTTGTAAGATATTCTGCTTGATTATAAAAATCTAAGAAGCGCTTTTTTATAATACCGTACTGCTTCTTTAACTCTGTTACTATTGCTAAGATGATCTCTTAAACGCCTATGACCGAACGACCCTACCCCCTTATGTCTCAAATATCAAAAGACGCTAATAATATGGTACCACCTACCGCTGACTCACAAGACGATAAACCAGTAATATCTAACGCCCCAAATCCTATTTTTACTGAGGTTCAAAAAAGCTGCCGTATTTCGGCTGAGCAACTAAAACGCTATAGCGACCCTGATGAGCTGCCTACAGACACACGTACTGCGCCTGACTTAGATGTTGGCTTCGGTCAACAGCGTGCGCTCAAAGCCCTGCACACAGCGCTAGACATCAAAGCAAGTGGCTATCATGTGTTTGCTGCTGGCGAGAACGGCTTGGGTAAGCGTACCGTCATCAGTCGCCTGTTGGCCCGTATTGCCGCCGACGCACCAACGCCTGATGATTGGGTTTATGTGCACAATTTTACCGATCCGCGTACGCCACAGGCTCTACGTCTACCTGCAGGGCAAGCTGCCTTGCTACAACAGCAGGTCAATAACTTGTGGCAACAGGCAAAAAAGCGACTAAGCCAACGCTTTCGTAGCGACCAATACCAAAGTAAAATCGAAGCGATTAAAAATAATACGCATCAAAAAGAGAGTCATGCTTACGACGCGCTAAACGCTGAGGGCAAACAGTATGACCTCGCCTTGACGTTTCGCTCGTTTGATAACAAGGCAGTTTTCGTCCATCCCAGTCAGTTGACGACAGACAGTAGTAGCGACCCTGTAAAGGCTTCAGAATCATCTAGCAACAGTGCAAATTCGTCGCCAAGAAATGATAACGAAAAAGCCAATATATTGAGCAACGATAAGACTAACCATGATGAAGAGCAAAACAACGCTCAAAATTCTGAGTATGGTAACAGTGAGTACGAGGCTGAGTTAAATAACTTTGTCCAAAAAAACCATATGCAAAAGCGCCTCAGTCAGCTAACCATTGCGTTGGAGCAGTTAGAAGACGAAGCCAACGATGCGATAGAATCACTGCATCGCAGTATCGCACGCCGTGCACTACAGCCTTTGTTCGCGCCTGTTTATGAGCAATTTGCCACGCACCCACTTGTGGTTGACTATCTCAAAGCCATATTTGCCGATATGGTTACTCATGTAGAGCGTATCGTTAACGGCGATGACGAAGAGTTTGTGACGGCTGTATTGACCACAACACCCAGCCGTTACGCGGTCAATGTCATTGTCAGTCACGCACCAGACAGTGGCGCGCCTGTTGTCTTTGAAGACTTACCAACCCATCTAAACTTATTGGGTCATGTTGAGCAAATCACTCAATTAGGGACAGTAACGACTGATGTCAGTATGATTCGCGCAGGTGCCCTACACCGTGCCAATGGCGGCTATCTGCTGCTAGAAGCCAGCCATTTACTTGAGCATCCTTATGCATGGCAAGGTCTAAAGCGCGCGCTACAGTCACGCAAAATTAAGCTCTCAAGCCTTGAGCAAATGCTAACGCTAACAGGTAGCTTGTCTTTATCACCAGCGCCCATTGATCTTGATATCAAAGTGATCTTATTAGGTGAAGCAGACTTATATTATGAGCTGCTTGAGCTTGAGCCTGAGTTTGATGCAGTGTTTAAAGTTCGCGCGGACTTTCATGATGATGTGACGCGCACCAGCGAGCATGAATTGGCACTGGTAGCGAAAATGGCAGACATCATCGATTATGCTGATCTCTATCCATTCGATAGTAGCGCGCAAGCCACGTTGCTTGAGCATTTAAGCTTGCAAGCTGAAGAGCAGGACCGTTTAAGCCTACACAGTGATTTGTTGATTAAACTGTTGCATGAATCAAACCGTCACGCTCGTTTAAATGATGAGATAATGGTGACAGCAGATCATGTCACTCAGGCAATTGACGACATGGATGAGCGCTCAGGATATTTGCGCGATCTATACTGGGACGAACTCAAAAACGGCCAGCAGCTGATTCAAACCCAAGGTAGTGCAGTTGGGCAAGTCAACGCCCTGACCGTCGTCAGCTATGCCGATAGTGAGTTTGGCATGCCAGCGCGCCTCACTGCCGTTATTCAGCCCAATATTGGCGCAGGTGAAATCCTTGATATCGAGCGTGATGTAGACTTGGGTGGTAGCTTGCACGCCAAGGGTATGTTGATCATGACCAGTTATTTGCGCGCGTTATTTAGCCAACACCATGCACTAAACTTCAGCGCTTCGCTCGCGTTTGAACAAAGCTACGCCCATATCGATGGTGATAGTGCCACCGTTAGCGAAGGTTGTGCGCTACTATCCGCTTTAGCAAATGTCCCTATTGATCAATCCTTTGCCATTACTGGTTCTATGAATCAGCTGGGCGAAGTACAAGCGGTTGGTGGTATCAATGCCAAAATCGCCGGCTTTTTTGATGCGTGCCGTGAGCAAGAGTTGACGGGCGCTCAAGGCGTGGTCATTCCAATGGCCAATGTCAAACAACTCATGCTACGCGACGATATCATTGCTGCGGTAAAAGACGGCGACTTCCATATTTATGGCGTTTATACCTTGAGTGAAGCATTGACCTTGATGACAGGCCTACCCATCGATACCATGAATAAAAAAGGTCGCTACCGCAAGGACACCCTATTTGGCAAAGTCCTAAATCGTCTGATGTTATGGGATGAGAACCAAGACGGCGACGATGAGGTAGATGATAAAAAGTCAAAAAAGAAAGAGAAGAAAAAACGCAAAGCCAAGCGCCAAAAAAAAGAGGACAAAATAGAAAAAGAAAATCGCAAAGGCGAAAATAACGATAGTGACGTCACTGACAACCGTGAGCACAGTGAAGCTTAAAGTGTCAATGACAACACACCAAAATGATAATTAGGACGTGTTTAGACGGTGCTTAAACGGCGCCTAAACGATGTCTAAATGTATACGAACGTCCCTAGACGCTTTGATACTTTTCTGAGATGATAAACAACCAGCCAAAATCTGTAGAACAATAACCTGTGACTTTATAAAGGGTATTTTTTGATGACTGTACATTCTACTAATGCCAATAACCTTCAAGCTCAATCAGATTCTGATGAGCAAGCAGTTGCAATAGAGGCGGCAGAAAATGATGTGTTAAAAGAGACCCAGGATAATCGTTATGGGGCAGCGACAACGGCTCGTCAATGGCAAGTACTGTCACAGCTACAGCGCAATCGCTGGGTAGGTACGACTCATATTTATGAACAGCTCATGATGGCCGGTTTTGACATCAGCCTGCGTACCGTGCAACGTGATTTGAACGCATTGGCCAAACGCTTTCCTATCGAAAAAAACAACGCCAATCCACAAGGTTGGCGCTGGAAGGAAGATGCACCGCTGCAAAGCTTGCCGCATATGAATCTATCGCAGGCAGTTGCTTTTAATATGGTCGAGGCCAATCTCACTCAGCTATTGCCGCCTGTGATTTTAGATGAGCTATTTCCGTGGTTTGATCTAGCAAGACGACAGCTCAAAAACAGTAAAGTCACGCATTCATGGATAGACCGTGTACGTATCGAGCCTGCGACCCAGCCACTTATTGCCCCAGATATAGATTTAGATAGCAAAGACAACATTTACCATGCATTGTTTTATCAGCTGCAAATTAATGCTTGCTACACTCGCAGCAATAAATCAGAGGCCAGCGAATATACGCTAAACCCTATTGCTATCATTCAGCGTGGCGTGATTATTTATCTACTGGCGACTCGTACCGATGACCCCGATGCCACCATTCGTACCTTTGCGCTACATCGATTTGATAGAGTCGAGATTTTAGAGAGCGCAGCAAAGACACCAGATAACTTTCAGCTCGATACGTATTTGGATGAAGGCAGTATGGGCTTTAGTCATCCATTATTTGGTGAGTTGGCTGAGCGTGGTAAAAACACAGCCGTTGAGCTAAAATTTACCCAAAAAGCAGGCCGAAGCCTCACTGAGAGCAAGCTGAGTGATGATCAAATCGTCACATCAAACGACGACGACACCCTAACAATAAAAGCGACCGTTAATTTGACCTCACAGCTGGTTTGGTGGTTACGTGGTTTTGGCAGTGGACTGTTAGACGCCAAGCCTGCACTCCTTTATCAAGCGGTATTGGACCAACCTGCAATGACAAACAACGAATAACACTCGAATGACACTAATCGTTAACCACTAAAAATTAAAAAAGGAATATTATGCCAACCGCTGCCCCATCACCGCTGCTTTCCGACAGTTTAAGAGGACTGGGCTTGGATACGGGAACGTTATTTTTTGCGCTCAACTATGAATTTACTAAGATCGAGCCAAAAGGGTTGTTTAAACGTTTTAAAAAGGACAAAAGCGCGGTAGATATCGACTTGGCTTGTGTATTATATGATGACAATTGCATCATTAGTGATATTGTCTGGTTCAAACAATTACGTGACAAAGCTGAATCCGTCAAGCACCAAGGAGACAGTCTAAATGGCAAGGATCGCGGAGAGCAAGCCATGTATTTGGCTCCGCTTGATCAAGAACAAATCAGACTAGAGCTAGCAGAAATTCCCTTACATATCACTCATATCGCTTTGATTGCCAACTCCTATCACGGGCACTCACTCTCTAGGGTTAAAAAAGGTGAGATTCATTTGAGTGATGATGAGGGTAACCGCTGTTTTGAAGTCAACCTAAAGCAGCTCCCACGTGATTGTAAAACGCTTTGGGTGGCTCATTTGCGCCGATCCGTTGATGACTGGCATTTAACCCTACAAAATTTACCACTGAGCGCAGAAGATCTCTCAAAAGCGGCGCAAGAAGTTGCGCATGAATTGGCACGGGCGCTACCGATTCCTCAAGGAATATAGCGTCAGTCGATCATAAAATCTAAAAAGGGTACTGCATCTCAACCACACAGTACCCTTTTATGTTTCCTGACAAATATACTTGTTTCTAGAAATCTTAAGCATAAATTTCTATGATTGCCTGATAGATACTAAGCTATAAAACCTCACCGCAATGCGGGCAAAAATTCTTTTGACGCACCTCCACTTCTTTTTCGCGCCGCTCAAGCTCTTGCTCACGTAGCACTTGCAGTACAATATTTTGTGCTTGCTCTTTATCCAGTCCCAACTCTCGGCGAATCTTGTCAATCATCATCTGATTTTGTACCAAATCAAAATCACTATCGATCAGCTGCTCACGAAAATGCTGCTCCAGCTCTTCACGGCGTTGTACCAATTCATTTGCCAGACCTGTCGCCAGAATACCTGCAGGCAGTGCCGCCAAACCCACACCCAATATCGTAATAATAGCACCCAATATCTTGCCAGCATTAGTGATTGGTGTGACATCTCCATAACCCACGGTCGTGAGCGTTACTACAGCCCACCACATCGCCTTGGGTATTGACTCAAACTCTTCTGGCTGCGCATGGTTTTCGACCAAATAAATGCCACTCGAGGCAGTCACAATCATAATAATCAATATAAAAATAACCGCTTGGAACGAACCGCGCTCTTTACTGATGACCACTAGCAGGATACGCATGGACGCAAAATAGCGGGTCAGTTTGAGAATACGGAACAAACGCAAAATACGTAAGAAACGCAGATCAATATTGACGAAGAAATTTAAGAAGGCTGGAACAATGGCTACCAAGTCAATGAGTGCGGAAGGACTTCTGATCCAATCCCAACGCTGTTTCCACGTTGTATTGTCCGGTTTGGCTTCAGCAACACTCCATAGTCGCAGCAAATATTCAATAGAAAAGACCACAATAGAGAAGTTTTCAAACCAAGTAAAATAATTTTGATAAGGGTAGTACCAGCTGTCAACTGACTCAGCAATCACAGCTGCCACATTGGTCATAATCAAAAATATGAGAAAATAATCAATATAGCGGCTAAATAAAGTGTCATGTTCATCATTTTGCAACGTATCATAAACAAAATGACGTAAGCGCCTTATAGATTGGAGTAGCATGCCGTCCCTATTCGGTGAAATACCGGTATTATATAAATAAAATAAATTAACTGCCTTGCAAGGTGTTCAAGCGCTCTATCATCAAAAGCGCACGCTTTATTCAATGCGCTTTTATCAATGCACTTTGATCAATACGAAAATATCAACTATTTGACATGACCCAGCATGGCATTGGCTTATCGCCTGTTCATCAGCAGCCGCTATAGTCAATCAATATTAAAA
>NZ_DDNS01000016.1:7185-29876 GCF_002341255.1 Psychrobacter sp. UBA2514 | reverse complement strand
TTTAATAGTGGTTCGACTATATTATGTCCCATGTAGATAATAAAGATAGACTGCTATTAATAGCACCAATGCGGTGCCTACTACTGATAATCGTAAAAACTGCTCATCAGCGGGCAATTGCTGGCTGATGTCTTGAGCAGGTACTAAAAATAAATGGCACTCAGGGCAACAAGAATCTACCTGATTCAATATGTTGGTAGAACGGGCGTTCTTACAACGTAGTGGGGAGTTGCTACAATAACCAAGCATAATACGTACGCCTTTTATCAAATCATGAATATCAATTCAGTAAGCCGTCACCATTTATTTCCAATTCTACCGTTTAGACATTAGCAATAATCAATATATAGTTGATCCAATTTAAGAGTGGTACAAGGCAACCGAGTGCAGATGTATACGTCATACTTCAAGCGAGGTTAACGCTGTAACGCTTTTTTAATGGATTGACTATAATTCTTATCTACCTATTTTCAGAGTATCACAACAGGCTTATACCCTACCTCACAATAATCAATTTTTTTAAATAATCAAAATAATTATACCGTTATCGCCTTTACTATAAATAATTAAATAAAACTTAGTAAAGCACAATTAAAACCTTACAGTAATTGTGGTTTTATACTATAATGGAGTCATAATGTTACCGCTTTATCATCCATTATAACATTATGTATCAGTGTGCAATGTCATCCCTCATTAGCACTGATAACCTTTTAATATATTAAGGAACCAAATCATGAAACTACAATCCCTAGTTTTAGCCGCTGCCACTGCCCTTACCATGACCACTGCTTTTGCCGTACCTTCTGGCACTTGGTCTATTGCGGCTGGTGCACATTATGTTGACCCTAAAAGTGATAATGGCACTCTAGATAATGGTTTGTCTGTTGATGTTGACGGCGATATACAGCCAACTATTAGTGGTGAGTATTTCATTGCCAACAATGTCGGTGTTGAGCTACTCGCAGCACTTCCATTTCATCATGATTTTGATCTAAACAGTGCGGATGGCACACAAGTTTTAACAGGTAAAACCCAACATTTACCACCAACTCTTTCTGTGCAATATCACTTTGACTCTGACAACATGCCAATGAATATCAAGCCATTCGTTGGTGTTGGCGTGAACTATACGACCTTTTTTAAAGAAAGAATCTCTACTGGTGGTGATTTAGATCTTGATGATAGTGTTGGTGTGGCTGGTCATGTCGGTTTAGACATTCCTTTCGCTCCAACTGAAGCTTTCCGTATCGATGCACGCTATATGGACATCAAAACAGATGCTACTTTAGATGGCGGTGACATCGGTGAAATCGATATCAGCCCTTGGGCATATGGCATTGCATTTGTTAAACAGTTTTAATCACAAATCGTATTAAACTCGATGATCTAAGTATAAAAAGCCAGCGCTGATGCTGGCTTTTTTTTGGCTGATAGTTACTCATATCTAATACAGTACTGCTCAAAAAAAAGACCACCCTTAGGCAGTCTTTTTTTGGTTTTAGTTTTTAAAGTAGCGTATCAGCTATAGCAAAATACGGCGTGGATCAGCAAGCAATGTAGCAACATAGCGAGTGAATACCGCTGCATCCGCACCATTGATGACGCGGTGGTCATAAGACAATGATAATGGCAGCATCAAGCGCGGCTCAAAAGTTTGCTTAGCGTCATTCCAAACTGGCTGCATGGTCGCTTCTGATGCGCCCAAGATGCCTACTTGTGGCCAGTTGACCAGTGGCGTGAATGATGTACCGCCCAAGATACCTTGGCTTGATATGGTAAAGCTGGCACCTTGCATATCTTTAGTAGTGAGCTTTTTATCACGGGCTTTGCCTGCAAGCTCACCAATTTCAATCGCGATCTGCTTGATGCCTTTGTCCTGTGCATTTTTAATCACAGGAACCACTAGGCCGTCATCAGTCGCAACCGCAATACCCATGTTGACACTCTTACGTAAGATAATTTGTGTATTATCGTCGCTCAAATGACTGTTGAAACGTGGATGCTGAGTCAAGGCGTAAGCAGTTGCTTTAACAATAAAGGCCAAAATAGTCAGGCCAATACCTTGCGCCTTCATGTCACCCTTTAGCTCACCGCGTAGTTTTTCAGTTTCGGTGATATCAGACAAATCAAACTGTGTCACTTGCGGTAGATAGGTATTGTAGTTCAGCTGCGGGATTGACACTTTTTGCAAGCGGCTTAAATCTTGGGTTTCTGTTTCGCCCCAGATTTCAACATTGCTCATATCAGGTAGTTTTGGCAGACCTGAGCTAACAGCACCCTGAGCAGCTGGTGCGGCTTGTTGGGTGGTCAAACGGTTTTTAACATGCGCAAACAGATCTTCTTTTAGAATGCGATCGTTTAGTGCTGAACCCTTTACCTGTGTGATATCGACGCCAAGCTGACGAGCCAATTTACGTACAGCAGGACCTGCATATACATCAACCAACTTTTCATTGACTTCCGCTTCGCTCAATTTTTTGCCCGCAGGTGCAGCAGTTGAGGTCGGTGCAGGCGCTTGCTCTGGCTCGCCTGTTGGGGCTGGCTGTGACTTGCTTTCAGTTTTCGGTGCAGGCTTGTCCGCTTTATCTTCAGTTTTAGCAGTATCTGCTTTCGGTTTTGCCTTAGGAGTACCTGCCGCTTTAATAACGATAAAGTCTTGACCGTTGGCAACAGTGTCACCAGCATTAACCAAGATTTTTTCAACTACGCCTGCTTCTGGTGCAGGCACTTCGACTGAGGCTTTGTCTGACTCAATCAGTAGGATAGACTCATCGGCACTGACCGTGTCGCCTACACTCACCATAATCTCAGCCACTTGCGCTTCATCAACGCCTATATCTGGCAGTGCATGGGTAGTCGATGCGCCTTCGCCAGCATCATCAGTCGCTTCTTCTGCATCTGCATCATCTTCAACAGGTGCGTCTTCATTATTATCGTCTGCTTGTTCTGAATCAGTTACTTCTTCGGCAGTATCGTCATTATCATCGCTTGCGTCAGCACTCTCTACTTCGATCAATACCATGCCTTCGCTGACTTGATCGCCGATGGCGACATTGATTTTGGTGACTTTACCAGCAGCAGAGCTTGGTACTTCAACTGACGCTTTGTCAGACTCTAACAAAACGATGTTGTCATCTTTTGCGATGACATCACCCACTGCTACCATAATTTCGCTGACTTCAGCACTATCGACACCCAAATCGGGGGCTTTAATGTCCATGTTTTATCTCCTAGTCTTATGATTATTATTCTTTGACATCACCGTCATTGAGCAAGGGCGCATCTGCTTGATCTTCGGCGCGGCCTTCATTGCTGATATCTTCATCGTCTTCAGCAACGAACTCAGGCACAGGACTTGGGTTGACTTTGCCTGGTGCAGGTGCATCTGGAGAATGATCATAATAAGACTGTTGGTGCCATGCAGGTGGCTGATCCGCATCGATGCCTAAGCTTGAAATCGCATCTTTTACCAAACGCATCTCGACTTCACCCTCATCCGCTAAGCGCTTAAGCGTGGCGACAACGATATGAGCCGCATCAACGTTAAAGAAGCTGCGTAGGTTCTCGCGAGTATCAGAGCGGCCATAACCATCTGTGCCAAGCGTGGTATAAGGACGGTTGTCTGGTAACCAAGCACGAATTTGCTCTGAGTAGTTACGCATGTAGTCAGTGGCTGCAACTACGATGCCTTCGTGCGGTGCTAATTGCTCAGTAACCCATGGCACTTTTTCTTCATCCATTGGATGTAGACGGTTGTAGTCGTCACAAACCATACCATCACGAGTCAACTCGTTGAAGCTGGTGACACTCCAAACGTTTGATGTGATATTGAACTCATCTTTTAGGATCTGAGCCGCTTTTTGTACTTCACGTAGAATCACGCCTGAACCCAATAGCTGTACCTGAGTTGAGCCGTTGTCTTCAAGTAAATACATACCGCGCTTGATACCTTCCTCGCTTCCTCCTGGCATGGCAGGCTGGTCGTAGTTTTCGTTCATTAGCGTTAGGTAATAATAAACGCGCTCGCCTTCTCCGTACATCCGGCGTAGGCCATCATGCATGATGACCGCCAACT
This sequence comes from Psychrobacter sp. UBA2514, assembly GCF_002341255.1. Taxonomy (NCBI): domain Bacteria; kingdom Pseudomonadati; phylum Pseudomonadota; class Gammaproteobacteria; order Moraxellales; family Moraxellaceae; genus Psychrobacter; species Psychrobacter sp. UBA2514. The sequence goes on along the minus strand of NZ_DDNS01000016.1, from coordinate 25,798 downwards.
CATAACCATAGCAAGGGTCATAGCTCACGCAGTTCGGTACGGTGTTAAACAAAATCTGCGAATGGCCATCTTGATGCTGTAAGCCTTCACCATTCAAAGTCGTACGACCCGCAGTAGCCCCTAATAAGAAGCCTTGTGCCTGACAGTCACCTGCCGCCCACGCCAAGTCACCTATGCGCTGGAAGCCAAACATCGAGTAATAGATGTACATCGGAATCATTGGTAGCGCGTTCACAGAGTAACTGGTTGCCAAGGCAATCCATGTACTCATCGCACCCGCTTCGTTGATACCTTCTTCTAACATATGGCCATCGATGGCTTCTTTATAGCCCATCAATGCTTCGCTATCTTCAGGCATGTATTTTTGTCCGACCGCAGAGTAAATACCCAATTGACGGAACATACCTTCTAAACCAAAGGTACGCGCTTCGTCTGGTACGATTGGTACCACGCGATCTTGAATGTCTTTGTTTTTCAGCATGGCTGATAACAGACGTACAAATACCATCGTCGTTGATTGTTCTTTGCCGTTACTACCCTTTAATACGCGATCAAATATCGACAGCTCAGGGATGTTCAGCGGAATATGGCCACTACGGCGGTTTGGCAGATGACCACCCAATGCTTCACGGCGACCTTTTAGATACTTCATCTCTGCCGAACCTTCTTCAGGACGGTAGAATGGTAGAGTCTCTAATTGCTCATCGGTAAATGGCAAATCAAAGCGATCACGGAAATAAACAAGCGCCTCTTGATCAAGCTTCTTGATTTGATGCGATTTATTGACCGCTTGTGTTGTGCTGGACAAACCATAGCCTTTGACAGTTTTGACCAGTACGACCGTTGGCTGACCTTTGGTTTTCATCGCTTCGCTAAACGCAGCATAGACCTTCATTGGGTCATGACCACCACGGTTTAGGCGTGCAATGTCTTTATCAGTCAATGCATCTGCCATTTCTTTTAATTCAGGATATTTACCAAAGAATTCTTTGCGAGTAAATTCAGGCGTACGCGCTTCATATAGCTGGTATTCACCATCGACCACTTCTTCCATACGATGTTTGAGTACGCCAGTATCATCATTGGCAAGCAGGCTATCCCATTTACCACCCCAAATGACTTTAATCACACGCCAGCCAGCACCGCGAAATACCGACTCTAGCTCTTGAATAATTTTGCCATTACCACGGACTGGGCCATCAAGACGCTGTAGATTACAGTTAACAACCCAAATTAGATTGTCCAGCTTCTCACGACCAGCAAGAGAGATTGCGCCCAAGCTTTCTGGCTCATCCGTCTCACCATCACCTAAGAATGCCCAAATTTTACGGCCTTCTTTTTCGAGCAAGCCACGGTTTTCCATGTAACGATGCACGTGAGCATGATAGATCGACATGATCGGACCTAAGCCCATTGATACCGTTGGGAACTGCCAATAGTCAGGCATCAAATATGGATGAGGGTAGCTTGATAAGCCTTTACCACCCACTTCACGGCGGAAGTTATCAAGCTGATCTTCGGTTAGACGACCTTCTAAATAAGAACGTGCATAGATACCTGGCGCTGAGTGACCTTGATAATAAATCATGTCCCCACCGAAGTGATCGCTTGCCGCACGGAAAAAATGGTTGAATCCTGTCTCATACAGCGTGGCACTAGAGGCAAATGTCGCCAAATGGCCACCTAGATCATCATCGTTTTTGTTGGCACGCATCACCATCGCCAGCGCGTTGTAGCGAATCAGCGCACGGATCTTACGCTCAATGGTCAAGTCGCCAGGATACATCGGCTCGTCCTCGACTGCGATGGTATTGATATAAGCAGTATCAAGGCGGTTGAATGGCAGGCCTTCTTGCACCGCCATATTGTATAAGGCTTTTAGTAAAAACTGCGCGCGATCCTTATCTGCATGTTTGAGAACAGACTCAAAGGCTTGTAGCCACTCTTTGGTCTCGGTGCTATCAGCATCCTTGTAATAATTCATTGTTGTCGATCCTTTTATATCAGTCATACCTACCCATCTAGACGGTAAGGCTTTGTTAAATACTGGTGTGAAATGAGATATCGGTTTACTTATGACTTCCTTGATATGTCCAAGCATTCCTTTGTTTCATACGGTGAGATACAGCTAGATTATACAAAATAGTGCCACTGAGAATTGACATATGCGTCAAATCAACACATCCGCCAAGCCGTTATAATGCTATAACTGTCTATTCAAACGTTAATTACTATGACATTCCATTATAAGCGTTTACAGTTCAGTTGTTTATGGCTGTAGAGAAATGATGGAATAACAAGTATTTTTTAAATAAATAATGATTAGTTATTAGGTAAATATTATTAATTGATAGCTTTATGGAATATGACTGGTTAATCTTGCAACATAGGGTAACTGGTCATGACAAAAATGCCATTCATCTATTTAATATGATTTTTACAAAAATATTACTTAAAATACAAAATATGTATAACAAGATTTTTTTTGGTAAATAAACGTTTACATTAGGCTTTAATACATAGGAATATTGAGATGCAAAAGGTAGAGCGACTTTTGAATTCAACGAAAAAGCATTTATTCAATAGATATATATGTCAGATAATGACATTGTTAGCTGCTATTCCTATGTTTTTGATTAGCAATGTAGCTTTTGCTGAAGCTGATCCTGTATGTCCAAGTGGACATGCTATGTATTACTTAGGCTCTAAGAGTACTACAACAGCGCCTAAGGCCACATTGAGTTGGTCAGCAGCAGGCAACTCTAGTACCACTTATAGCTTTGACAGTGGTCTTAAACTCGTCTTATCTTTTTCCGATATCAACTTTATTAGAACTGGCTATCCAGAAGTTAGCAGTTTTGCTGGTGTTACTACCAATGCTCTTAACATGCGTCATGGCAGCGAAAAAATTGATGTGAATCACAGGTTGACGGCCACTATTAATAAACCCGTTACAAAATACGGTTTTGTCGTTCAAGACTTAGATGCAAATGCTGCTGGAAGATACACTGAGTCGGTATCAATTGTTACTACAGGTGGTTCTTTTAGCAATTTCGCTAACAACTTTACTGTATCCAATTCGAATAAAACGATTACTGCAAACCAGTGGGCAAACTGTAGTCCTAGTAGTCCATGTAATTTTAATATTGAATGGGGAGCCCAATCAGCAAATACGCCATTTGTAACCACACATGGTAATCCATACTCTGGTGCCTCCACGACAACGTCAACTGGTGATCATTTAGTAGGCTATTCCGATTTCTACTTTTGCCTCGCGCCGCCCAAACTCATTGTAAAAAAAGCGTTGAGTGGTACACGTGTCAATACTAACGATCAGTTTGAGATCGCCGTTAGTGGTGGATCAATAGCTACAAATAGTTTTACCACTACTGGTACAGGCTCAACAATCACGAACGGAACCAGTGCAACGATTACCCTAGCAGAGAGCACAAATTATACTATTACTGAGCGCGTGATGAATGGTACGACCCTAGGTGATATAGCTAACTACAATGCGACTTACGTTTGTAGTAATGCCACAACAGGTAGTACAACAGTAATGCCTACGACTGCAATGAGCTATAACCCTACTACTAAAACGCGTTCATTCACCCTTAGTAATGTTACTTATGGTGATGAAATTACATGTACTATCACTAATAGTGCAAACTACGTATTCTCAGGCACCGTATTTAACGATAACGGTAACGTTGCAAGCCCAAATAAAGACGATGTATCAGATAAATATCTAAATAATGTTTTTTACTTCAACGGTAAGTACGATTCACCAACCGAATCTGGTATCCCTTTTACCACCGGTCACACCATTACTTTGAATAAATGTGCCGGTGATAGTGGGACGTTTTCACCTCAGACGGTAAACATTGGTAATGATGGAACCTATAGTTTTAGCTTGACGCCAGCACAAGTAGGTAGTTACACAAGACTCTGTGTCACGCAGAATGAACCTAGTAATTATACCTATTCTGTAGACACGACAAGCGATGTGCGACAAATAAACATCATTAATAGTCAGTACAACTATCCTAGCAATGATTTCGGTGATGTTATTCAAGAAAATGCTGCATTGGTATTGATCAAAAGTCAGTATGTCCATGACTGTAGTCTAAATAACCTTGCCACAATTGGTGTTAATTATGAAGGTAGTGCTAGCAGCGCGTATAGTATAAAACCAATATCTGGCATAGTGCCAGGACAATGTATCGCTTATAGAATTGAAGCTATCAATCGAGGTAATGTTTCTCTGACAGATATTGTTATCAAGGATAAGCTACAGAGTAAAAACGACTCTAATAATTCGCTAATTACCTCTACCTTAGCTAATCCAATACCTATTGGTGAAAATAATGGCACTCCATCATTTGCAACAAACTCAGTATCTATTGGTAACAACGGTACAGTGATCACCAATACTTTTTCCTTAGGTGCTACTACAGCCACTCGCCGTCAGGCCATTCGTTTTAATACTAAATATGGTACTACCATTAGTAACTAAACACCTGTGTATCGAATTACTGAGTACTTAATCAAGCCCTGTCTTCTTAGACAGGGCTTTTACCGTTTGGTCATCTTGAAATACCATTTGTCATCTTTATAATTGATACTTGTATCGATTACGTTACAATAGCTTAAAGGGGAATGTGTGCTTTTTACAGACGACCCTGATAGCAAATGATAGACAGTTTCACGGCAGCCCAAAGCATTAGTATCCCAATGATAGTAACGGTATAAGAAAGGATTTTATATGAAACGTTTCAAGATTCTACGCAATGTTCTATTAGCTACTATAGCTTTTAGCTCTTTACTAAATGTAGCACATGCTGATGATGCTCTAAAAATGGAACTAACAGCCAATCAAGTCATAAAGAATGCGGAAGGTAAAACAGTCTATACGCCAGTACGCACCGCACCGGCAGGTACTGTGATTCAGTATAAAGCGAATTATACCAATACCATCAATAAAGATATTAACGATTTAATGGTGACACTGCCTATCCCTGCCAATATGACATTTACTGGCGATGCGATGCCTGCAAGTGCGCAAGCCAGTATCGATGGCAAAAACTATGCTGATATGCCACTTATGCGTAAAGTCGATGGCAAAATGGTCAAGATTCCATATTCTGAATACCGCACTCTGCGTTGGAATATTAAGTTATTGCCAGCTAAAAAGTCAGCAGCTGTTGCTCTCAATACCACCGTTAATTAATTCAATAGACATTAAACCTTCACGCTTTTAACGTTTCAATTTTTAATCTTAACTCTGGAGCATTATATGAAATCAACCACTTTTAACTATAGCCTGCTAGCTGTCGGCGTCGCCGCAGTAATGGGTGTGTCTACTGGCGCTAATGCAGCGACCCCAGCTAACGCTGTAACAGCAGGCGCTGCGCCAATTAATAACGTAGCAACTGCAAGCTACAGTATTGCTGGCGTCAGTCAGCCATCTGTAACCTCTAACACAGTAACCGTTAACGTTAGCGAAACGGCTAACTTTGCACTTACATCGACTGTTGATGATGGTAGTATTGGTGACGATACTGCTATCAATCAGACTGCTACGCCAGGTGGTACAACTACCTTTACTCATAATTTAACCAACACGGGTAACGTGACGGATACTTATACCATTAACACCACAGGTAATGACTCATCACTAGTAACGGCTACTCCAGACTACCCTTTAGGTACTGCGCCTGTTACGTTTACTATTGTACAAGCAGATGGCACTCCTCTAACTTCTGCTCAAGTCACCGCTTTAGGAACTCAAGCACAGACAGGTACCCTAACTAATGGCGGTACTATTAGACTACAGCCAGGTACTAGAGCTAACTTAAGCTACGAAGCAGCTACGCCAGACAATCGTAACGGTAATGACAAAGGTGTAGGCACATTAACAGCGACCAGTACTTTCTTTACTGCTAATAATGCACCTGGTGCGACATTGGTAAACGAAAACCAAACTATCGTGAGATTGCCTACCTTTAAAATTGTAAAAACAGCGACCAGTACTGTCGATTTGACAGTCGCCAACCCACAGATTGCTTATAGTATCGTAGTCACTAACGCGACTACTGACTATAGTGCTGCTGCAACTGATTTTGTTATCAGAGATGTCCTTCCTGTAGGTTTGAGTTTGCCTAATGGCACAGCCTCAGACGTGACCGTAACTGGTGGTGCTGGTACCGCGACGATTTCCACTATCGGTGGTCGACAAGCTATTGATGTTGCCGTAGCGAACTTAGCTGTTGGCGCAAGTCGCACGATTACTTTCACGGTTAACGTCGATAGAGATCAGTTTACATCTGCTAATAGTTCAGTAACTAACAACGCAGAAGTCTACGATAAGTTTGTCGGTCCGGTTAGCCCGCTACCTGCTAATCCTGTACTTGGTACTGACTATGATATTTTCGATAGTACAGATGGCACTGTAGGTGTTACTAGAATACCTGATGAGGCGGGTGAAGGTAACGGCGCTGGTATAGATACTCCTGGTGTGACTAGCTTTACCAGACGAGCGGTTGTGGTGAGCAATCCAACGACTAGAGAAATTCCCCCTGCCTCAGGTACTGCTAGTCAAGCGACTCATTCAACTCTCATTACTAACAGCGGTCAAGATGGTGAAGGTACCAATGCTAACCCATTGACTTTCACTATTGCTGATGGTGGCAATAATGGGGCTGTCAGACCTGTTACTGGTCCTGTTAGTGCTACTTATACGCCGCCTGGTAATGGTGCTCCGGTTACTATAACGCTGCAACCTACCGTTGCTGGTGGTAATACATATACTCTTAATGGCACTACACTACCAACCGCTCAATTTCCAAATGGTATTGCACCTGGTGGCACATTAGCAATCAACTACAAAGTGTCGTCGGGCAATGTAGCTGCTCCTGCAACTGTTGCTGATGCTGCAGCTGTTGGTAGCACTGAAACTTCTGTTGTAACACTAACACCTGCTGGTATTAATGCACCTGCTGCTACTACAGTGACTGATACGACTAACGTTAGAGGCTTAACTTTAGTGAAGTCTCAAGCATTAGATGCGACTTGTTCAAGTACGGTTGCTGCAAGTACCTTTATTCAGACTGCGATCGATGCGAAACCTGATCAGTGTGTTATCTATCGTATTCAGGCGACTAATACTTCTTCAGCAGCGTTAGGTTTTAATCTTAACGATTTAACCATTTCGGATTTGTTGTCTAACTTTTCAGCTGGTGCGGATTTAGTAGCTGGTTCACCTGCTACTTCTGCGACTGCCTCATCTACTGCAGGCATAGCTAGTACTACCAGTACTGCAGTTCTTGGTACTAACTATACCCTAGTTCCTCAGGGCGTTGGCACCTTGACTTTTAAAATCAAAATTAAAAACGCTCGTTAATTGATATTTAACATTTTAAAGTCTATAAGCTTCACAAGACGCTTATAGACTAACGCTCCAGCTTGACCTAATTGATTTTGATGAGCCAAGCTGGAGAATTACTATCCGACCCTTTTATGTTTTATTGGATAAGCGACATATGACTAAATCTTTAATGACACCGTCTAATCGTATTACGTTGCATACAGCGAAGATCTCTGCGCTGACGGCTGCAATGTTGCTTATGCAATCAAATATGGCGTTTGCTGCGCCCACCACTCTCGTACAAACTATCAACAATATCGCTAATGCTTCTTATGACGTCAATTCTATCAAACAAAATAGCATTTCAAACCAAGTTCAAATCAAAGCCTCTGCCTTATCTGAATATGGTATTAACTTAACTCAGCAACCTGTGCGTACTGTTGCACCCAACACACTGGTGAATTGGGTTAATGTTCTTAGTAATACTAGCTATAGTGATCAGACTGTTGAGCTGACGCTTGATGTATCGCCAACTCTATCTAATTTGAAAGTTTATCAAGACTTGAATAAAAACGGCATTGTCGATAGTGGTGATACACAACTGATTCTTGATAACATGAGTGCCCAAATCAAGCTTGGTCAGAGTGAAAACATTCAGTTTATTGTGCAAGCTCTATCAGATGCTAATGGTAAGGATGGAGATACGGCTGACATTAAGATTGGTGCAGTTGTCTTAGAAGACCCGTCAGTGACTAGCGTGAGTGCGACCGATAGTTTAGTCATTATCGAATCTGGTATCAAATTCACCACCCCTAAATTTGATGAAAGCAAAACGATTTCACAAATTAATGATGACGTTTATGTCAGTGCCAGCTATGCGCAATGTAATGTACAAACTGACAAGCCTGATCAAGTATGGGTAACCATCAAATCACCAAAAACTGGAGATAGCTATTCACTTAAAGCTATAGAAACCGGTAATAACACAGGTAAATATCAGCTATCAGCAGCCACTCAAAATAACGCTAACGCTATTGACGATAAGCTTATCCAAACGTTGAACAACGACACATTGACTGTCAGTTTAGATGCTTGTATCGCCCCTTCGGTTGGTACTGGTGCTGATGAACTGCCGAACGCGTCTGACTTCACCGTGCGTATCAGTGACCTGAGCTCACAAATTAATATCGTCGATGACAACCCAGCTTTAGTTGTCACAAAGGAAAGTGACGTAAAAAGTGCTGAACTCGGCGATTATGTCAGCTACACCATCAATATCACGAACAATGGTAACGCTACTGCTTACGATGTACAGCTAAAAGATGCCTTACCACGTGGTTTTGACTACGTTGAGAATAGTGTACGTGTTAGTCCAACGACTGATATTGATATCAATCAAGCACAGACCACCGAGTTTAAAGCTGATGGTAAATATCAGGTATTGAACTTAGGAAACATGGCAAATGGCGAAAGTAAAAAAATTACTTATCGTGTGCTTGTCGGTGCTTCATCACTAGGTGGTGATGGTATCAACCGCGCAATCGCAGTTGCTAACAATGAGCAAGGCCAAAGCTTAGTATCAAGAGAAGCACAGTGGAAAATCGACGTAGAACGCGGCGTCATGAATACTGACGGTATCATCATTGGTAAGGTCTATCACGATATCAACCGCGATGGTATCCAGCAAAAAGAAGACGGCGAGCTTGGGGTTGCTGGTGTCCGTATTTATATGGAGAACGGCAACTTCATCGTTACTGATCCTGAAGGTAAGTACAACTTTTATGGGGTCAGTGCCAAAACACACGTACTAAAAGTAGATAGCACTACGATCCCTAGAGAAACAGAGCTGCTCACCCAAAGCAACCGTAATGCGGGTGATGCTGGCAGCCGTTTCGTTGACCTAAAATATGGCGAGCTACATCGTGCAGATTTTGCGATTGTGGGCGGCATGGGCGATAGTACTGAGCGTCTGAACGCCGAGCTAATCGCTCGTAGCAAATCAGTGAGTGCTAAGAATGATACGCTAGAGCAAGCGGTAAAAACAGCGCTAACATTAGAGCCAAACTACGATGCCGACACGACTGATAATGTCGATGCAAGTGGCTGCAATATCAATGGCGACCTAGACCTTGGTAACAACTGTGATTCTGCTATTGTCAACGATATGATTGGGGATGCGACCAATCGTGTAGACATGGCCGTGACAACGGTTGCACCTCCAGTAGAAAAAGAGCTCGAAGAATATCTAAAAGAAGTGGCTAACAATAATGTCACCTTCATTAACCTAAATGAAGGTCAACAGCTCAGTACTTACAAGCAGATGGTGCAGGTACAAGCACCACTTGGTTCAATATTTACTCTATACGCCAATGGCAAAGCGATATCAGAGAAGCAAATCGGTAAAACTGCTGAGCAAGAAAAGCAAAATGTAATGGCTTTTGACTATTATGCGGTTGACCTAAAACGCGGACGCAATACTCTACGTGGTGTGGCAACTGACATCAATGGCAAAACTATTTCCGAGCAGACCATCACCGTATTGACACCTGATAGTCTGCAAGCGATTGATTATCGTACGCAAGCACAACTAGTCCCAGCAGATGGTATCAGCGAATATCAGGTTGTTATTAGTCTAAAAGATCGCGACAATCGCCCCTATATCGGTACTACTTCTCTTACACTTGATACTAATATCGGTCGTATCAATCTGAAAGACAGCAGCCAAGATCAAGCCGGTACCCAAGTTACTGTATCAGGGGGTGAGCTATTAATACCAGTCATCGCGCCAAGCGCACCAGGCAAAGGTGAGCTGGTCATCGATACGGGTAGTAGCAAGCAAGTCATTCCACTACAGTTCACTGCCAAGCTGCGTCCACTCATTGCTGTGGGTATCGTCGAAGGTGCTATCTCTCTCAAAGACTTTGATGGCAGCAATATCACAGACGCACAAGGCGCGTTCGAGCAAGAGCTGCATGAAATCTCAGGCAATGATGATTATTCAGCCACTGGTCGTGCGGCAATGTTCTTGAAAGGCAAAGTGCGCGGAGATTACTTGCTGACGTTGGCTTATGACAGTGACAAAAAAGGCGAGCGATTATTCCGTGATATTGAGCCTGGCGAGTATTATCCTGTCTATGGTGACTCATCGGCTAAGGGCTTTGATGCCCAATCAACCAGTAAGCTCTATGTGCGTCTAGACAAAGGCCGCTCGTTTGCTATGTACGGCGACCTAAAAACCCAAATCGACAACGATGAAGGCATTGAGCTTGGTCAGTACAACCGTACATTGACTGGTCTAAAAGCGCAATTTGAAGATAATAATACTCGCGTGACTGCGTTTTTGGCAGAGACCAGTACCAGCCAGCGCGTTAATGAGACTCGCGGCTTAGGTATTTCAGGTCCCTACCCATTGGCGGAGAACTTTGACGCGGTACTAGAAAACTCTGAAATCGTCGAAGTTATCACTCGTGATGCCAATAATCCTGGTCTTATTATCAGTCGTGAGACGCTAACTCGTTTTGCTGATTATGAGATAGACCCGATTAGCCGCAGTTTATATCTAAAATCACCGATTGCGAGTCAAGATCTCGAAGGCAATCCTATCTACATTCGTGTCACAGTAGAAGTGGACGAAGGTGGTGAGGACTATTTGGTTGGTGGTATCGCTGCCAAACAGCAACTGACTAATAAAGTCGCTATCGGTGGTAGCTATATCAATAGCGACGACCCATTGAACAAAGAAGAGCTGGCTAGTGTCAATAGCGTTATCAAGTTCAACGACAAGCTAAAGCTGATCGCTGAATACGCGATGAACAAAGCTGAGAACCCTAATTTTCAGCCAAGCAATCAGATCAACACCACAGAATTAGACGATAATAATGTTGAGGGCAATGCCTTACGTGTCGAGCTTGACTTTGATAATAAGAAAGACACGCGTGCCAAGGCTTATTACAATGATGCAGATGAAGGATTTGTCACTGGTGCATCACCACTGACTGCTGGACGTACGGAGTCTGGCGTAGAAGTCATCCATACATTCAACGACAAAAAAACAGCGTTGAAATTAGAAGGTGTGCGTACCAAGGATCATACTACTGACGCGAGTCGTGAAGGCGTACAAGCCAGTATCGAGCAACGCTTGAGTGAAAATGTCGTTGGTGAAATCGGTGTGCGTTACTACAAACAAGATGCCACTGCCGCTTCACGCAACAACCAAGCAGCCACAGATGTGGTAGATGTTACTGATGACACGCTGTTCAATGATGACATTATCAACCAGTCAGCATTGAATAGCGTTAGTGATGCGGACAAAGACATCGAAGGCACAACGGTTCGTGCCCGTATCACTTCTCGTCTACCCAAGCTAAATAATAGCTTGGTGTTTGCAGAGTATGAGCAAGATATCGAAAATAGCTCACGTAACGCGACGTCCATCGGTGGTGAGATGCCAATCGGTGGCTTGGGTCGTCTGTATGCACGTCATGATTTGATCAATAGCTTGTCTGGTAGCTATGGTCTTGATGATACTGATGAGCGTCAACGTACCGTTGTTGGCTTTGACGCCAATTATATGAAAGACGGTAAAGTGTATAGCGAATACCGCATGCGTGATGCAATCAGTGCGCGTGAAGCGGAGGCCGCTATCGGTCTAAAAAACAAATGGTACGTGCAAGAAGGCTTGACCCTTAATACACTGTTTGAGCGCGTTGAGTCATTAGAAGGCGAAGATAACAACACCGCCACGGCGGCAGGTTTTGGCGTTGAGTATCTTGCCAAAGAAAACTACAAAGCATCAGGACGTGTTGAGAAACGTTGGGGCGAGACAAGCGACACCTTACTTGGTAGCGCAGGTATTGCCTATCGTTATACCGATGAGATTACCTTATTGGCCAAAGATACCTATTCGCGCATCGACTATAATGATGGTGATCGCACGATTAATCGTTTCCAACTTGGTGCCGCTTATCGTGATTACGACAGCAATCAACTAGACATGCTTGCAAAGCTTGAGTATCGTTTAGATGACAACAACACGGGTGATGATACCTATCGAAAAGACACCACTGTCTGGTCATGGAATGGTAACTACCATCCAACGCGTGCCTTAACCTTGTCTGGTCGCTATGCGGGTAAGTATACAGAATATGAAGCAGACAATATTACCAGTGACAATACTGCTCATGCCGTTTATGGTCGCGGTCTGTACGATATTAGCGAACATTGGGATGTTGGTTTGCAAGCGGGTACTTACTGGAATAAGCAGGCAGATGATTTGTCTTATATGTTAGGTGCTGAAGTGGGCTATAGCCCAATGACCAACCTTTGGTTGTCACTTGGCTACAATTTTATGGGCTTTGAAGATGAAGACATCGCCTATGACGACAGTACTCAAGAAGGGGCTTACTTTAGATTGCGCTTTAAGTTTGATGAAAATCTATTCAAGCGTGAAGACCCACGTAAGAACAAGCGTTTAAACAGTGACTCTACGCAAGTTAACACGACTACCTTTTAAGCTAATGATAGCGTCTTAACTCCTGTCTAATGGCAATATAATAAGCGATTAGACAGGAGTCGCAGAGTCAGCCCTAATAATGGTAAATACCCACACTTATTACCTTCAGATAAGGTTTGCATCATGTTTAAAGCTGCCATTAAAACCACTGCTTATAAACAACCAGTACATACTGCACTTTCGGCACTGTTACTTTTGAGTGTCGTATCCCTTGCTTCAGCACAAGATAGCATCGCTAACAACACGGCTCAAATCGTTGATGCGAATAGTGCTGTAGACTGTCGTGATGATATTCAGGCTCAAGCCCCTTCTTATAAATATCAAAGCACGCAGCAACGTGTACTCAACTGTATGGTAGAGCAACTACAGCCCTATCAGCAAAAAGACAAGACCGCTCATCAGCAGTATCTTGCTTATAAAGCACAAGCATGGCTTACTTATGCGATCCATCAAGACAGTATGAATAACCGCTCAGCTGCGGGCGTAGTTGCGGCAGAAACGGCAGAGTCTATCTTACAATCGCTAAAGAACGATACAGCGCAAAGCATCAAACTACAGCAAGATATCCCTACTACCTCTGCTCTAATGCGACCTGATATGTGGGCGACGCTGAGTGCGCTAAAAGACAGTGGCGGTATAGAGTCAGCGCCACGTGAGATGGCATTTAGTGAAGTGGCATTAATTTGGGCGGCGACCAATCAATGTAAGCGAGGGTGGCGCGAGTCAGGTATACATTTTCGTATGGCGGACCGCTGGCTTGAGCAAGCACGCGAAGCCTATATTAATGCCCATGATGCGCAGACCAATGTGGCTTTAGAGCAATCTATCGTCAGCTACTACAAGCAGTATGCGCCTTTAGATGCCAGTGATGATATCTGCCGCGGACAAGATCTAACGCCTAATAATTAAAGCGCCTTACTAGATGACAGATATAAAAAAGCCGACAGATTTGTCGGCTTTTTTGTGTCTACTATAGATAAAATTAGCGGTTTTTACGTGGTAGTTTTTCTGGTAGATAGCAGCGTAAGTACGCGATAAATGCGGTATTTGCTTCTTGAATATAGTCATCCGTAATGGTCTGGTGGCGACGATAAGACAAGGTAAATATCGCATTAACAATACTATAAGCAATCAATAACGTGTTTTGGATATCCTCAAAATTTGGCATCTCATAACGCTCTGATAAACGCTTATAGACCAGGTCAACAATTTGATGGTCTATATCTTCGCCAAATTCATCACCTTCAAAATCAGGCGTATTGGTGTCATAAATGAGTTTGGCTTTGGTCTCATCGTTATGGAAGATCGTCACGCACTGATCAATCAGCGCGGTTAGATATCCTTGCCATCTATCGTAGTTGCCGATATCAACGGTTTCTACCATCTCTAATATTTCAATCGCATTCAAAAAGCGCAATGCTAAAAATATTGCTTCAATGTTAGGGAAGAAATGATAAGCAGAAGCTCTTGGTATGCCTGCTTCTTCACACACAGCTGCTAGAGTAATATCATTAATAGCTTGTGTTTCACTCAACTTTTTGGCACCAGCCAAAAGTTTTTGACGACGTGCGCGGCCCTGTTGGCTGGTAAATTTAAACTTGTTTGGTACAAGTTTTTTTGCCAACTCCGAATCTACTAACACATCTTCAATTTTTTCGTCTTTGTTATCACTCATTGTAAATCTCTTAATGTTACGTCCTATTTCATAAATACAATCTTCATTGAGTAGCATTCGTCCTAAATCACTGGAGAATCAACGAGTGGCTCAAATGTAGAGCCAACGTTATCGCTACTAACCTCAATGAGGAGGCATCATAAACGCTTGTACACTATCAAGCAAGGGACATGAATGGGTTAAAAGTTAATGTATCGATTAACACTCTACTAGAGTTAACTATCTAATTTTATGAAGTTAATCATTCAGTTTAATTTTCGCTCTTATAATACCATGATCAGTCACCCTATCTGAATAATCCCACTTAAGATGGTCATTGAAATAATCAACTCTTTCAACCTGACCGAGCGAAAACTTGCTATCAGGTAAGAACTCTTCTGAAACAAATAACTGATCGATCACTTCTGGCATACCTTGATGAATATGGGTGTAAGCCACATCTTTCATCCAACCATAGCGAGCTTGAATACGAGCGGCGTCAAAAAGTGCGACATCACGCATACTTTTATCATAATTAACCTCGCCAGTCTCAGTCATCAGCTGAGTCGTTACGCTACCAGTCACATCATTCATGTCGCCAAGCAGTATCAATGGCTCACGCGTGTGATGCAAACGTTCAATAATCGACATACGAATAGATGCCGCCTCTGCAGCACGCATGCACAAACTACGAAGCTTGGCACGAATACGGATATTTGGATCATCCATGTCTTCTAATAGGTTACCATTTTCGTCACGTAAGAAAAACGCACGTTTACTTTTTAGATGCGCCGTGATGATCGTTATTGGTTGACCATATGCGTCAACACGCAATATCAAAGGTGGACGATTAAAATGCTGATGAGGCCCGATATCGGGGATATCAATCACAGCTTTTGGTGCAATCTCTTCTAATAAGGTCGTCTCTAATTGCTCAAATCGACTAATAATACCAACGGCTGGTGTATGCTGTGCGCCTCTACCTTGAGTATATGGACTTGCAGTGTCATTGCTTGCAAGCGGAATAACCACCTGCTCTGGTTTGAATCCTAGTGCGACAGCTAGTGCTTCTAGTGCATTACTATCCCATACTTCTTGTACGGCAATGATATCAGCGTGTGCTTTAGCCAGCAGATCTGTCAGACCACGTCGCTTATGCTCATAGGCTTTATTATCATAAGCTGGGGCATTCTCATAATAAATGCGATTAGGGTTAGCAAAGTTCAATAAATTAGCTGTGGCAATATAAAACTGTTTACTACCGTCATTATTAGTCATAAGTCCCCTGTTTTTCTTATATTATATTCATACATATGGATTCATAGCAAATTTTATGCCAAAAAAAACTCCCAAAGGTTGACTTTGGAAGTTTTAAAATAACATACATACTGCTGGTCAAAGTCATTAATAGAACCAATCGTACAATCAATCTATTTTCAGCAACGAAATAGTAATCTATTGTCAGCGTTTTTAAGAGACAGCTCGTCTGCTAAGTTAGCTATCTATTAAAGTCATTGAGTAAACAGTAGTCATATTCATAAGTCTTTTTAACATCTGACTTTCTTGTAAAACACGTACTACGATACACGATGCCATGCGTCACGTGATGCTAGACGCGCTTCATCCCACGCCAAACGAGAATCGCCTTTCACTTCATTCCATGAACGCTCTAAGTCGGCTTCATGATCTTCAAAACGTGCATCTACTGGATAGCGAGCGCGATTTGCATAGCCTACCGCATACGCTGGGTGTAGGTCGCGATCAAACTCGTAACCTTCTTTGTAATAATCAGCATTGGCATACTCTGCGCGCCAGTAAGCTTCCTCATGGGTTGGATCAATGGCTTCAGCTGCTGCATGACCTGCGCCGCCACCAACAACTGCACCGATTGCACCACCAATGAGCGTACCTAATGGGCCTGCCATAGTACCGATGGCTGCACCTGCTGCTGCACCGCCTACACCGCCAATACCTGTACCTACTGGATGTGAGCCTGGCTCACCTGTAATAATGTCTGCATTCAAATCTTCTTTTGTCTCTTTAGACATGTTTTTTACTTCACTGCGATCGATAGCGTCATGGTTACTCATAGTATTGTCCCTAAATTATTTATTATTTGTTGAATTATTTATTTGCTAAAAGATTAGCGATATTGCTAAATCCAACTGAAGTATAGAAACTTATAGGTAGAGACAGATAGCCTGATTATGTAAACTGTGTCCGTATTGCGATTACATTGCGTTACAGCCTGTATCTTTATGACGTCTATGTACGGTGCGCTCATACTTTGGGTAATCATAAGAGATTAGCATTGATAAATTTACTATAGAAATCAACCCTATATCTGCATTAATGACCTTGCGATGGCACGTTGCCATTTATCAAGGTGTTGCTCACGAGCATCAATCGACATACTTGGCTCAAAAATACGATCTACTTGCCATGATGCTTTCATGGTTGACTCATCGTAAAGCCCAGTCTTTAAACCAGCGAGTAGTGCTGCACCCTTTGCCGTAATCTCTGTGTCTCTTGGACGTAGCACCGGAACATCTAGCAAATCTGCCTGAAACTGCATCAGCAAATCATTATTTGCCGCGCCGCCATCTACTCTCAGCTCAGTCAAGGGATGAGGGCTGTCTTTTTGCATGGCGATGAGTACATCATAAGTCTGGTAGGCAACTGCTTCCAACGCAGCACGGGCAATATGGGCTTTAGTAGTACCGCGGCTCATACCAGTGATGCTAGCACTGATATCAGAACGCCAGTAAGGCGCACCCAATCCGGTAAAAGCAGGTAATAGCACCACACCTTCGCTACTGTCTACTTGGCGAGCTAAATCTTCAACATCGCTACTTTGTTGAATCATACCCAAATTGTCACGTAGCCATTGGATGATAGCTCCTGCCATAAAAACACTACCCTCCAAGGCATAGGTAACTTCTTTTTTGGGTGGCTGTAGCATTCGCTTACCTGACTGTAAGATTTGATCAAATGATAAATTGTCTGGACGAGTTGGCGATATTTTTCGCTGCCATGCGATGGTGGTTAGCAGCTTGTGCTCGCTCAGTTTTGGCTGCTGACCAATGTTCATCAGCATAAAGCACCCTGTGCCATAAGTATTTTTGGCCATGCCAGCATCGAGACAGCCTTGCCCAAAAAGCGCGGCCTGCTGATCGCCGAGCACGGCTTGAATGGGTATTTGCTTTGCAAATAGGCCTTTTTTGGTTTTGCCAAAATCACCGTCAGATGGCAGTACCTTAGGCAATATAGTCATAGGAATGGCAAACCGATCGCAAAGCGTCTCTGACCAAGCCAATTTATGAATATCAAATAGCAAAGTACGAGAAGCATTGGTCACGTCGATGACATGCTCGCCGCCAGTTAGCTTGTAAATCAGCCAGCTATCGATGGTGCCAACTGCTATCTCACCTTTACTCGCACGTACGCTGAGTTTGGGATTATTTTCGAGCAGCCAAGCAATTTTACTGGCACTGAAGTACGGATCTAAGCGCAGACCTGTGATGCGCTGAACCTCATCGGCCATATTGGCGCTATCAGCACCCTGATGAACGCTATCATCCATACTATTGGTAGCGCTTTCAGCAGCGAGTGTCTTGCAATAGTTTGCCGTGCGCCTGTCTTGCCAAATGATAGCGGGTGCGAGCGGTTTCCCTGTTTGCTTGTCCCACATGACAATAGACTCGCGTTGATTGGTAATCGCGATACTGGTGACATCAGTAGCAAGCAACCCTGCCTGATTGATAACATCATGCGCACAGCTAATCTGAGTTTGCCAGATTTGCTGTGCGTCTTGCTCAACAAATCCCGCTTTTGGCGTTTGCAGCGTCGTTGGCTGTTGTGCCATCTTAATAGGCCGTGCATGATCATCGTATAATATCGCTCGACTCGACGTTGTCCCTTGATCTAACGCCAAAATATATCCTGCCATTACGCATATCCTCTACTGATATTGTTGGTTCTATTTGATAAAAACCAGTGGCTATTCATTATTTGCTGTTAATCAATCACTGTATATTTTATAAATGACTGGCCAAATTATTTAGGGCGTGTTGAACATTCG
>NZ_DDNS01000016.1:0-6941 GCF_002341255.1 Psychrobacter sp. UBA2514 | reverse complement strand
GAATGTTCAACACGCCCTAATGATAAAAATAACAGCACGTTAATTTAAATTGGTTAACTCTAAGACGTCTTATTCGCTATGATGTTACTTATAAACGAATATTTAAAAAACAGCTCAAACCTCTATCATACCGCTAGGGATGACACAATAGAGAGTAGCAGAATACTGAGCATTGACCCGTCACCATTGTGGCTATACAGTGTACGCCTTGTTTTGAATGATACATTTTTAGCGCTTTCGTATTAGCACGCACTTTATTAAAAAGCATTCTGATATTTCAGTACAAATACTTTATTTCAGCATCATTTATTCGCTTACTAGCAAATCGTTTATAATAGTATGACCGCTTTATATTCTGAGCGATAAAATCTATTAATGCTGTCCGTTATTTTATAATACCTTACATTCTAATTAATGGCTTATGTGACTTATGAAATTCACTTTATCAGCGCTACCGACTGCTATGATGACAGTTGCACTCATGAGCGGCCCTATAGTGACTTATGCGAGCACGGGCTCAGATAATATAGAATCATCAGATGACATGACACCGGTGACTGTGACAAAAATTGTGGATGCCGATGGTCAGATTAATAATCAGACAGCTCAGACAGCAATGGCACCTAGTCATACATTAGCAGAGACTCATGCTGAGCACAGTGCATTAAACACCCTTATCGATCCAATCACACACAAAGCCGTGGATAATAGCTATCCATTAGAAGTCTCTAGCTTTTTAAGCCTAGAACAAGCGCAAAAGCTTTTGGTTCAAGTCTCGCCCAAAATAGCGGCCAATCAAGCAGCCATCGCTGCCAGCGAATACCAAACTGAGGCCCTCAGAACCATCGACAACCCCCTCGTATTTGCGCGCGTCTCTGCCAGTGCTTACCATCTTGATGAGGATATAGATCTATCGTCTCTTAGAAACGGTATCGTCAACGGAGTAAATAATACCGTCGATAACGCGGTTCCTCCGATTGCAGACCTGCCAGATTTACCAAACTTTGGGGAGTTGGTCGGTGAGCGAATTCCAGACTCTTATAATATTAAGCGCTCAGGATCGACGACGGGCGCAGGTCTTGGTGTGGTCTGGCCTATTTATACAGCTGGACGTACGGACGCATTGACTGGCGCCTCAGATGCACGCACACAAGAAGCAGTCGCCGATAGCATCCTTGATAAAAACGAGCTTTATAATACGTTAATTGAACGGTATTTTAAGGCCCAATTGGCGATCATTGCCGCTTACTTACGTGAGGATGCTTACGATACCTTGCAGCAAACGGATCATATGGCAGAACGCTTGTTTGAAGAAGGCTTTATTTCGCGCGTCGATAGACTAGAAGCACAGTCTGCGCTTGCCGATGCCAAAAGCGAATCCGTCAATGCCAATAACGACGCGCGCTTAGCCATGATTGCGCTACAGCGATTGCTACGTACTGATTATCGTATTAAGCCGACGACGCCATTATTTGTCTCTAGCCGTCCCCTACCGGATGTTAGCTATTTTCAGGATTTGGCACTGAATAATCATCCAGGATTACAAAAGGTCGCCGCCAAACGCGCGCAGGCTCAGCAGTTGCATGCATTATCAGATACTGGCTACAAGCCGACAGTCTTGCTATATGGTTATGGTCAGCTCGAAAAAGACCCAAGCTGGGTCGCTGGTATCTCTGCCAGTTGGAAGCTATGGGGCGGACTGGATAAAACCGCGTCATTGGCATCAAGCAATGCTCAAATACGTCAGGCAGATCTTTCTGAGATTGAAGTCAGCGACAACCTGCTACTGCTGGTAGAAAAAAACTGGCACGATGTTAATAATGCTCAATCACGCTATCAAGCGCTACAAAGTAACGTTGATTTGGCTGCAGAAGTGTTAAGATTGCGCCGCTTAGGATTGCAAGAAGGCGTGAATACCACAGTCGATGTGGTACAAGCACAAACGCAATCGCTCAAAGCACGTACTGAGCAAGCGCAAGCAGCAAACGACTATGTACAGTCATTGGCCGCACTCATGCAAAGCTGCGGTACGCCGCTTGCTTTTAACGCTTATCTTAATGCCGCTGATATCCAGCTGCCGACTTTGTACACTGAATGATGATTGTATATGAAAGCTTATAAAGTATACGAATAAGCGCTATGTCGTCGTTTCAACTTTTAAGTGTTATAAGGCTAATGAGCGAAGATATATACCAAATCAGCATGACGCTATCAAACAATAACGCTCAATAAACCATACTATTACTATAGTGAATCACTGTTTTATGAAAAAACCAACGTCCAAATCGATAAATAATTGGCTACAAACTTTGCTACAAACGTGGCCTATTGCGAATACCACTAATGTTTGGGCACATTGCGCCAGTGTCGGATTTTTTGGTTTTTTATCCATCTTTCCAGCAATGGCGGTATTTGTGCTGATTTATGGTCTCGTATTTTCACCCGTTGAGATGCAGGAGCATATCTCCATTTTGCGTCCGTTTATACCTGATACAGTGTACGAAGTCCTCAATTCGCGCCTGAGCGAGTTGGTCTCTAATACCAAATCCACGCTGACATTTAGCCTGATCATATCGACCTTACTTGCCCTTTATGCTGGTTCCAAAGGCATCAAATCTTTAATTGCCCTTGTCAATCTCGCTTTTCATATCACCCAAGAGCGCAGCTTTATACAAGGCACGGTTCGAGCAGTGAGCCTGACCTTTGGTGCAGTAGTCGTCTTGATAATAGCGGTGTCTTCTATTGCTATTATCCCTGTAGCAGCGAATTACTTCCCCTTCCCTCAAGTGGCTGAAACGGTTGCACTGTGGGCCAGATGGCCTGTATTGGCGGGTATTATCTTTTTAAGCTTTTTAAGTCTTTATCGTCTCGCGCCAAATCGCGATGCCGTTGCACTAAAAAAACTGGTTCCAGGAGCAACGCTCGCGACCATTCTTTGGATTATATTGTCCGTACTGTTTTCGATTTATGTGCAAAACTTCAACAACTATAGTGCTGAATTTGGGGCGCTATCAGCGGCGGTGGTCATTATGCTTTGGCTATATTATTCAGCCTTTGTCGTCGCTTTTGGTGCGATTTTTAATTCTGAAGCCATAGACAATGCCAAACCTTATGCTGTTCGAGTGTACTAATCATAAATCCTTTGTTCTCAACTTTGCTGCTTTAGGAATCACACCGTCATGACTGAATTTCCAAACGAATCAGACAACTCAAATAAATCAGTTGATTCAAACGAGTCAGTGACCTCTCAAGATACAAAAGCCTCCGTCGATCCAATAGAAAATGTATCTAGTGGGTCTGACGTTCCAGAGCAATCTGTACCCGCTTATAGTCGGGGCAACGCAAAAGCTGATAAATCTGCTCGTATGAAAAAGATATTGCTCGTACTGTTTGTATTAGGTGTTCTTGGCGCAATTGCATACGGTTTATATAAAAGCAATCAGCATAATGAACCAGAAGTCATTACCCTCCAAGGGCAAATGCAAATGCAGCAAACCTCTATCGCTGCAAAGGTAGCAGGCCGCATTGCTAACATTATGGTGACAGAAGGTGATACGGTTACGGTGGGTCAACAACTCATTGAGATGGATTCGCCTGAGATTAACGCTAAGATCAACCAAGCACGTGCTGGTAAGCAAATCGCACAAAGTCAATTGGACAAAGCAGAAAACGGGGCACGCCCGCAAGAGATCGCTCAAGCCAAAGCCGCTTGGCAAGCCAATAAAGCCGCGTCTGATTTGGCAGAAAACACCTATCAGCGTGTCAATCGTCTGTATGAAGAAGGATTGATGGCACGGCAAAAACGCGATGAGGCTTATGCCCAATACCTAGCCACTCAAGACCAAACTGAAGCCGCACGTTTGCAATATGATTTGGCATTAGAAGGTGCTCGCAGTGAAGACAAATCAGCGGCTACCGCTCAAGTCGCACAAGTTGATGCCCAGCTAGATGAAGCACTGGCAGCAAAAGAAGAGGCCAATCTAAAGAGCCCTATCGCTGGTGTTGTGGACAATGTCATCGTTAGTGCTGGAGAAGTCATCGGTCAAGGCGTTCCTTTGCTGACGTTGGTGGATACCAATGACCAATGGGTAGTGCTCAATGTCACTGAGTCGTATTTAAACCAGTTCGCTATCGGTCAGACATTTACAGGTACTATTCCCGCATTATCATCAGCAGATAAGCCTTATAGCAAGCAGTTTACTGTTTATGCGACATCGACCTTATCTGATTTTGCCACTTGGCGACCGACCAACAATGATGATGGTTTTGATGTGCGTACCTTTGAGGTCAAAGCACGACCATCCACGCCTGATACTCGCATTCGCTCAGGAATGAGTGTGGTTGTGCATATTAATCCTATCAATCAGAACCAAGAGTAGGCCATGCACTTGACTAAGTTAAGTGAGGCTTTTTTACGTAGCGCCGCTTATGAGCGCCGTTTTTTAGCCAAAAACCATTGGGACCTTAGTATGGTGGTATGGATACCACTAGCCACAGTGCTGCTGATTTGGTGGATATTTTCACAAACGCAGATTACTGACTTACCCATTGGAGTGATCGATCAAGACAATAGTGCTGTTGCCAATACTACCGTACGTTACTTAGAAGCCAGTCCTACGCTTACGGTTAGACAACTTTATTATTCACCAGCGGATGCAGAGGCTGCGATCTTGCAACGTGATATTTATGCGGTTGTCATCATTCCTGAAGACTTTTCGCGTAACATTTTATCTAACAAGCCTGCCCCTTTAATCCTACAAGTAAACGCCCAGTACGGTACGCACTCTGGCATTATTCAAACGGCTGTCCAAGCAGTCGCTAGCACCTTATCCGCAGGGGTAGAGATCAAACGATTGGTAAAGCAAGGCGTAGGGCCGTCGCAAGCCATGACTGCTTACTCGCCTATCAGTATCCAGCGTATTAGTTTGTTCAATGCTGCAACCGATTATCAGCAGTTTTTGGCATCGACCGTCATACCTGCCCTGCTACACATATTAGCGATGGTCGTCGGGGCAACCACCATTGGTCGCGAGCTGCGCGATAAAAATATTGGTCACTGGTATCGCTTTATCAGTACAGGTACACCTGACTTAGCTTTGGTTAAATCCTCTAAAAAAGCAGCTGCGTTAAACACCACACAAGATAGCACCAACAACACTGCACCATCATCAGACTCAAAAATGCCCAATTCGGTGAGTATATCAGTATTGCTATCCGGTCTATTGGGTAAGTATTTTTGGCCAATATTGGCCTATAGCTTATGGTCGGCTTTGGTATTGTGGCTTGTAACGTCGAACCAAAATATAAGCATTGGGTCAATCATCGCAGTATATATCGGCCTATTGTGTTTGATGATACTGTCATTCTGGCTTGGTGCTATTTTTACTTTGAACTCCTTTTCACTGCGTATGGGTTTGTCAACCACTGGTTTTATTTCAGCGCCTTCTTATGCCTTTGCTGGTGTGACCTTTCCTTATATTGCGATTAGTGATAGCGCGCAATACTGGTCAAATGCATTGCCACTGACACATTACCTCAAGCTACATATTGCCCAGTTACAAATGCAAGCGCCTATTGCTATCTCTGTGCCTATTGTCTACGGTCTGGCGCTTGCCACTATCATCGCCATGCTACTGACAGCCCTATTGACCAAACGCGCATTGGCGCATCCTGAACGCTGGGGAGCACGCTGATGTCATCACCTTTAAATACCAAGCAAAACAACGCTAAAGCCACCACTTCTTTAACTGCGCAGACTTTTTGGGCAAGCTTCTCTCAAACTATAAAAGATGTCTTTGGGGATAAAGGCGTGCTTTTGATGTTGATTATTGCCCCGATTATCTATGGGTTTTTCTATCCTTGGCCCTACTCAACTGAAGTGGTCAACCATGTACCAGTGGGTATTGTTGATCATGACAATAGTAACTTGTCGCGCACGCTCGCTCGTTATGCAAGTGCCAGTCCATATCTAGATACTGAGCACTTTATCAATGAACAAGCGGCCAAAGAAGCCATATGGTCCGATCAAATTGCAGGCTATATGGTGATTCCAAGCGGCCTTGAAGAACAAGTCATGTCAGGACAGCAAGCGTATGTTAGCGTCCTCGGCAATGGCGGCTACTTTATTTTAAATAAGAACGTCCAACTGGGATTCTCTAAAGCAGTTGGTACCGTATCAGCGGGGATCAAGGTAAAGAAAAATATCGCTAAAGGCGCTTATGCACCCACCGCAGCACAGAGCGCTCAAGCAGTACCACTACAAATCATGCCACTTTATAATCAAACTGAAGGCTACGGTGCCTACGTCGTACCAGCCGTCTCCGTCATTATCTTACAACAGACACTATTGATGGCAACCGCCATGCTGATTGGCACTTGGTATGAGCAGCGGCGTCATGCTGCGAGTGTACGCGGTTGGCTCGGACGTATCACAGCGCTGAGCACGCTAAGCTTTATCATTGGCTGTTTTTATTATGGTTGGGCGTTTGAGCTGCATCATTATCCACGTGGGCAAAATATGCTCGGAACGCTATTGTTTTTAGCACTGTTTTGTCCGACAGTCGCAACGCTCGGCTGTGTACTTGGGCTATGGTTCCGGCAGCGTGAGCGCAGTATGCAGATCTTAATCTTTATCTCCCTACCGATATTCTTCTTAAGCGGCTACCCTTGGCCAGCCGACCAGTTGCCCCAAGTTTTGCAAGTAATACGCTGGATCGTACCAACTACCCCTGCGATCAACACCTCTGTACAGCTTAACCAAATGGGTGCAAGTATCTCTCAAGTCGCCATAGGGTTTTATGCGTTGGCAGGCTTGTGGTTGCTCTATTTTGTTTTATTGCTATTTTTACGCAAGCGTATTCCGCAAAAAAAAGCCTACTGATAAATCTTTAAGTTAATTAAATCTATGAGCATAAAGAAGCGCCTGCTAATATTAGCAGGCG
>NZ_DDNS01000027.1:30956-82581 GCF_002341255.1 Psychrobacter sp. UBA2514 | reverse complement strand
CTACCAACTGAGCTAACAGCCCTAACGTTTAAAGTGTTTGTATCCCTAAACGTGAGAGCACATTATATATATAATTCTGACAATTACAACCCCACAGGATAAAAAAAGTGTAATTCTCTTATAAAATTGCCAATTTATTCCAGTTTCTTTAAATTTTTGCCATTATATCGATATTGACTGCTCTATTTTTGGCTAAAGCGAGTCAATACTCAATTATTAGTCTCGAGAAAGCGCCTCAACAGGATCTAGTTTGGCAGCATTACGTGCTGGCAAGAATCCAAATACTACGCCAATCAATGTCGAGCAAACAAATGCGGCAATAATAGAAGTCGGTGAGTAGATGACTTTGAAACTGTCACCGCCCACACTATTAATCAGCTCACCAATGGCAAATGCCATTCCAATACCAATCAGTCCCCCTAGGATACAGACTAGAACGGCCTCAATGAGAAATTGCTGCATGATGTCGCTTTGACGCGCACCTACTGCCATACGAACACCAATCTCATTAGTGCGCTCGGTGACAGAGACTAGCATGATGTTCATGACCCCAATACCACCAACAATCAACGAAATAACTGCAACTGATGAGATAAGTAGGGTCATCGTACCTGTCGTTGACTCAATGGTTTGACGGATAGAGTCTGAATTTCGTAGCTCAAAGTCATCTTTGCCATGGCGACTTTCTATCAAGTCAGAGATGGCCGTCTCTGCGGCACTAGAAGAGATACTATCATCTAACAACGCCACAAAGCGGTCGATATTGGTACTACCGGTGACGCGCGACATCACTGTCGTATAAGGCATATAGATAGTAGGCGTCGTTACACTGGGACCAAAGCCACCATCGCTCTCTTCAAGTACGCCAATCACGCGTCCAGGCACACTACCAACCAATATTACCTCGCCAACAGGGTTATCAATGTCTGAGAAAAAGGTCTGTTTAGCGTTGTCATCGATGATGATATCTTGACTACGTAATGTAATGCTTTTTGCATCAAACCCTTGGCCCAGTGCTAATGTCTCACCAGTGACGGTTAGATAGTCTTCACCAACGCCATTGACGGTAGCATCCTCCTGTATATTACGATAGCGGACACTAGAGCTGGCATTTACCTGAGGGCTGACGCTGATAATATAGGGCTGATTGCCGACCGCCTCTGCATCTTCTGGTGTCAAATTGTCATCATTATAACGGCGTCTAGGATCGCCTCTAGGGTAGCCATCATTGACAGTAATGGTATTGGTACCTAACGAGCTGATATTGGCAAGGATTTGCTGCTGAGAGCCTTGTCCAAGACCTACGATAGATACGACTGCGGCAATACCGATAATAATGCCGAGCATCGTTAGTAGAGTACGCATCTTATGCGCGCGCATGGCAAGCAAAGACATTTTGAAAGCTTCAAGCAGTCGATCAATAAAACTACCAAAGGCACTTTTGCGATGCTCGCCAAGGATAGATTCTGGTTTTTTGTCTGTATGCTTATAATGCTCAGTTTGATAGTCAGCGATGACATGGCCATCTTTGAGCTCAATCACACGCTCTGCTTGTGCTGCTAGTTTTGGATCATGAGTGACCATGATAATGGTATGACCTTGTGCGCTGAGGTCATGCAAAATCGCCATGACATCTTCGCCAGACTTACTGTCTAGGGCACCAGTTGGCTCATCTGCTAAGATAACATCGCCACCATTCATCAGTGCACGAGCGACAGAAACACGCTGCTGCTGTCCACCTGAGAGCTGATTGGGACGATTGTTGACCTTATTGCCAAGGCCGAGGTCAGTTAGTAGCTTCTCAGCACGATTGGTGCGTGCCTCGGTATCCATGCCCGCATACACGGCAGGGACGGCGACGTTGTCTTTGGCACTGATATCACCAAGCAAATGATAGCGCTGAAAAATAAAACCAAAGTGCTCACGGCGCAGTTCTGCTAGCTGATCGGCATCAAGCTTACGGGCGGATTGACCATAAATCTTATAGTCACCAGCAGTGGCTTGATCTAGACAACCTAAGATATTCATCAAAGTGGACTTACCAGAGCCTGACTGTCCAATGATAGCGACCATCTCACCTTGGTGAATCGTCAGATTGATATCATGCAAGACGCGAATGGTTTGCTCACCAGCAGGGAACTCTCTGATAATGCCAGATAGTTCCATAATGGGCTTGCCTGATGCAGAGTGGTTAGCGGTATTGGTTTTTGCTGAGTTGTTTGAGCGATTAGCAGAAGTGTGTGACCCTAAGTTTTGAGCCGTGCTACTTTCAGAGCTATCTTCAGTCGACGGTTTAGGAGATTGAGATATAGTCATAGCAATGTCTTTAATAAAGGCTAATAAGCGTTATAGTGTTGTTATGAAAGGGCTGCTATGTTTAGCAAGCCTTTCTTACTCAACATAGTCAAAGCACAAGTTACATTCGAGGTCCACCAGGTACGCGGCCGCTATCTGATTTCTTACCGCTCTCTTCACTGATGATTACTTCTTCCCCTTCTTTCAAACCACTTAAGATTTGCGCATTTACTCGGTTATCAATACCGACTTCTACAGTACGCTCTTCTACGGTTCCGTCATCTTTTAATACACGTACAAACTTGCCCGTTGTTGATTTGCCTTTCTCTTTAGCTCGCTTTTCTTGTATCACTGTTGATGGTACTAATAGAGTGTTTTTGGCTTCGTTGACGATGATATATATCTGTGCCGTCATATCGATTCGGAACAAGCGGTCAGGGTTTGGTACTTCTACGTAGCCGATGTAATAGATAGCAGCGTCTGTCGAGCTGGTGCTACTGATCTGCTCTGGGGCAGGTTCGATAGCGGTTAATGTCGCATCATACTGTTTGTCTGGATTACCGATAATATTGAAATAAGCAGGCATACCAGCACTGACGTTAATGACATCAGCTTCTGAGATTTGCGCGTTGATACGTACGGTCGATAAATCTGCTAACGTCACCAATGTGGGCGCCGTTTGGTTAGCATTGACCGTAGTACCTTGCTCAGTCGTAATAGAAACGACTGTACCTGATATTGGTGCACGAATCGTGGTATAGCTTAGATCTTCTTCAGCAGTACTGACGTTAGTTCGTGATTTGCGTAATGCTGCTTGCTGACTGTTGATATTGGCTTCTGTGGTCGCAATCGCGGCTTTAGCTGTGTCGATAGCCGCACGTGCATTGGCAACGGCTGCTTTTGCAGTCTCGACACTGGTCGCCTGCGTGTCATATTCTTGTTGTGAGATAGCATCGATAGCGACTAAGTCTTGCAAACGGGCAAAATCAGACTGTGCTTGTTTGAGCTCAGATTGGCGGCTAGCAAGATCGGAATAGGCACTTTTTAGTGCTGCCTGTTTGCTGAGCGACTCTGCTTGCGCGCTTTGTAGCGCGGCTTCACTTTGCTCAAGGCTGGCTTGTTCGTTGCTCAGGTTGTTTTTTTGGGTCACTTGGTCAATCTGTGCGATCAAATCGCCTTGCTTGACTTCATCACCGACTTCAACGTACAGGCGTTTTACCTCGCCAGATACCTGCGCGCCGACATCAACGGTATTTAACGCTTTTACTTTACCAGACGCCATGACATTGTTTTCAATATCACCGACTTCAACGGTTGCGGTTAAATAGTTAGGTGTGGTTTCTTCTGGTTTTAAAAAAGTATAGGCCAAAGCCCCTAATGCTACGATAATTAAGGTGATGACACCCCATTTAATAGCAGATTTTCTGCTTATTTTGCGCATGACAACAATCCAATCACAATTAAATCAAGTGTAGATATAGTAGAGACTTCATGTGCGAAAGGGAATGATAATTAGTTTACGAAAGGTTAAGGCCTATGTAGCACAGATAACATGACAGAAAATAAGTGGCTGCTAATGGTGGGATATTAGAAAGAATATATTTAGCAATGGATAAGAAAGAGGTGTGTTTTAGAAAATCTTTTCAGTAGGATGACTTTGACAAAAAAGTAATAGAAAGGGGAAAAAATAGAAAGGCATGCCCAATCATTAGCGACTCGTCTATCGCATCGCAAACAAACGCTTACCAGCTAGCTCCAATGCTGCTTGCAATAACAGCTCCCATGCTGGTTGGCGAATAAGGCCTTTGATGGCTTGGTCACAGCGATAGAGCAGAGCAGGCCATTCGCTCGTTTGTTCTTTTGACTGACGGCGGCACGCTTGTTGGTATAACCCTTGCTTACTACGCCAAATGCCTAATGCTTGAGGGTCTTGACCATCCAGCAGTTGGATAATTTGACGCATGTCTTTGCTAATAGCCCAGAGTACTAAAGTAGTAGGCTCATCGGTCGATTTTAGCTGAAACATAATTTTGGCAACCTGCGTGCTATTACCTGCAAGCATCGCATCAGACAAATCAAACACGCTAAATTGCGCGTCGCTGACTAAGGCTGCTTGTAAGTCTGCAATATCCAATGCCACATTATTTACCGGCTGTGTAAAACTATTATAGTGCTCGTTATCTTCATTATTATCACTATTGCTAGTAGCTAATTGCGGTGCAAACAGATAAGACAGGCGCCATAGCGTTTGATAAGCACTGAGTAGGTGGTGCTCAGTGTGTGACATAAGAAGTTGCCACGCTTCTTGTGACAGTCGTAATCCAAACTTCTGCGCCTGTATTTGCAACAACTGCTGGCGCTGCTGCTCGTTGTATAAATTGCAATCAATGACAGTGCCGTATTGAGCAAAAGGGGCAAACCACTTGCTGCTCTGACTGCGTTTGTCTTGCTTAGGTGTTAGCCATAATACGCTATGACTGTGCGCACCTGTTTGCGCCTCAACAGCAAAGCGCTCAAGCCCAGCAATAACTGCTTTATCAGGTTTATGATTGCCAGTCACGATTACGGCACTCGCATCATCAAATAGAGACTGGCTGCCAAGCTCTGACAATACTTCTTGCCAACTCTTCACCGATATCAGCTCTATACGTTTGATGGCGTAGTTTTGCGCGCGCCAATGTGGACGCAGCGCATCAATCAGCCATTGACTGAGTAATGGCTCGTCACCATGCGCCAGCCACAAGCCAGCTACCGCAACCGAAGATTGCAGGAGTTTGGGATAAGCTTGTATAAAGGTATTTTGCATAGCGTGGTAGGACACAGGTTGGTAAACAGATGATAGCATTTGTAAAAATATGACGAGCGCTGTCGAACTTGCTTAGCTGACTAAGTTAGTGCGTACGCTCGTTGTTCTTCATACTTAAATGGCTGCAAATGATAGAGCTTAATAACAGTATTTGTTAAAAGTTACTTCTCAGGTACGACGACAACCGTTGGCGTTGCGCCTTTATTCATCAGTACAGACTGCTTGGCAGCAGGTGCAACTTTTGGTAGCGAAATCGCCACATATTGATCCGTGATACGGCGTGCCAAGCTGTCATACAGCCAATCACGAATTTGGTCGCCTTGCTGGTCATCAGTACTGACTGATGCTTCATTGTATTGATAGCTACGCTCGACTTGGATGGGATTGGTAAGCGTGACGGGCTTGCCATTCTCGATCGTCTGGTAGCTGACATCAGCAGAGAGTACCAAGCGAATCTCTGTCAATACACCCACCAACTCGTAACGTTTAAAACGCACGTTACTGATATCGATCGCTGCAATCGGTTTAGCACCAGCTTGTTGATTGCTGCGAATCACATCATCAACTGTCATATTGCCAATGACATCGACACCTAATTTGGTTAGGCGGCGTGTCAATGGCAATTTTAGAGGAAATGAGGTGCGATTGTCTTCGATAATGACGGCTGTTTTGTTGGCATTGAGCAGCATTGGCGAATCATAGCCGCGTAGCTGAAAACCGCAACCACTAAGCCCCGCCGTTGCACCCAATATCGCAAACATGGGTAATGCTGTAAGTATTGCGGTTGCAAGCTTCTTTGTACCAGATCTGTTTGTACCAAAGTGCAGTGCGCTTGGCGTTGGTTGTGATTGCCAAGCTTGATGCTTATATGACATAAACGCTATCCTCATATGATAAAAAGGCTTAGAGCACTAAGCCTAGGCGACTAGCCTGCAACCACGATATTAACCAGCTTGTTGGGTACGACGATTTCTTTTTTGATCTCGCCTGTGATGAACTTTGCCACACTTTCCATCGTGCGGGCTTGCTCTTTTAGTTGCTCAGGATCGCTGTTCGGTGCGACATCCATCTTACCACGCATCTTACCATTGACCTGAACGACCATTGTGATCATGTCCTGTACCAGCGCACTTTCATCAACAGTCGGGTAATCTAAGGTTAAAGTATCAAGGCCGAGCTGCTCAAGCAAATGCTCACCAACGTGCGGCGCATAGACAGACAGCATAATCAGCAGATTGGTCAACGCTTCGTGTTTAACGTGTAGCTCTTGCTCGCTACTGGCGTTAAAGGCAGTCAACTCGTTGGCAAGTTCCATCAGGCTTGATACTGGAGTGTTGAGTGCTAAACGATCACCCAAATCACTATCAATTTTGGCGATGGTTTCGTGCGTCTTACGGCGTAAGTTTTTGGCTTCTTTACTCAGACCCTCTGTGTTCAATGTCGCACCGTTCAGCGTATCAATACTGATATTAGCGGCCGTTAGCGCTTGCATGTGATCATTAGCGATGCGCCATACTTTTTTCACAAAGTTATAAGGGCCTTTTAGCGCGTCATCTGACCATTCAAGCGTCTGATCGGCAGGTGCAGTGAATAGCGTATATAAACGTACCGTGTCCGCACCGTATTTATCAATAGTCAACTGTGGATCGACACCGTTATTTTTTGATTTAGACATTTTTTCGATTTTGCCAATCGTGACTGGCTGACCATCCAGCTTTAAGGTCGCTTTGATCGGCTGTCCACGGTCGTTGTAGTCGATATCGATGTCTTCTGCAAAGTAGTAAGTGGTACTGCCATCCGCGTTGACACGGTAGAAGGTGCCAGCGAGTACCATACCTTGCGTCATTAGGTTGGCAAATGGCTCATCGCCTGTGACCAAGTTTTCATCTCGCATGAGCTTATGGAAGAAGCGCGCATACAACAGATGCATTACTGCATGCTCAACACCGCCCACGTATTGATCGACTGGCAGCCATTTATTGGCAGCAGACTTGTTGACCATGTTTTGTGTGTCAGTTGGGCTAGCAAAGCGGGCGTAATACCAGCTTGACTCTACAAAGGTGTCAAAGGTATCGGTCTCGCGCTCAGCAGGGTTACCACATTTAGGACAAGTGGTATTGACAAACTCTGGTATATTCTTGAGTGGATTACCACGACCATCAGGTACGACGTCGGTTGGCAACACAACGGGCAAATCTTGCTCTTCAACAGGTACCGTACCACAATGCTCACAGTTGATCATTGGGATAGGGCAGCCCCAATAGCGCTGGCGCGACACGCCCCAATCCCGCAGGCGGTATTGGATTTTTTTCTTGGCCAGCGATTTTGGCTCAAGTTTGGCAAGCATGGCATCAAACGCCTGCTCAAAATCTAAACCGTCAAACTCACCTGAATTGACCAGAGTGTTGCGCTCGGTATAAGCAAGATTGACTTCACTATCATTTGCCTTAGCATCCGCTTTTAAATCATCAAAATAGCCATCAGGGGTATTGATGACTTGCTTGATCGGTAGGTTGTACTTCACCGCAAATTCATAATCACGCTCATCGTGAGCAGGCACGGCCATCACTGCACCTGAGCCGTAGCTCATCAGCACGTAGTTGGCGACCCAAACTGGCACTTCTTCGCCAGTTAAAGGATGCGTCACAGTCAGACCTGTGTCCATACCGATTTTTTCGGCTTTGGCGAGATCGGCCTCAGCCACTGAACCTTTTTTGCAAAGGGCACAGAACTGGGCAATCATGTCGTCTTTTTCAGCAGCGTATTGGGCAAGTGGATGCTCTGCGGCAACGGCGACATAAGTCACGCCCATCAAAGTATCAGGACGAGTGGTGAATACATCTAAGGTGTTTTCTTCGCCAGCAATCTCATAAGGGAAATGTACTTCCATACCGGCACTACGACCAATCCAGTTGCGCTGCATGGTCAATACTTCAGAGGGCCAATGACCTTCTAGTTGATCCAAATCGTCGAGCAATTCATCGGCATAGTCAGTGATGTTGAAGTAATACATGGGGATGTCGCGTTTTTCGACTGCCGCACCACTACGCCAGCCTTTGCCATCAATGACTTGCTCGTTTGCTAAGACAGTATTGTCAACGGGATCCCAGTTGACCGTCGATAGCTTTTTGTAGACTAGGCCTTTTTTGTACAACTGCAAGAATAGCCACTGCTCCCACTGATAGTATTCAGGGCTACAAGTGGCAAACTCGCGTGACCAATCAATAGACAGGCCAAGTAGTTTTAGCTGCGCGCGCATATTGTCGATGTTGGCAAACGTCCACGCAGCAGGTGGCGTTTGGTTGGCAATCGCGGCGTTCTCAGCTGGCAAGCCAAAACCATCCCAGCCCATTGGCTGCATGACCTCATACCCTTTTAGGCGGTAATAACGGCTTAAGACGTCAGAAATCGTATAGTTACGTACGTGGCCCATATGCAGCTTGCCGCTTGGGTAAGGGAACATCGACAGCATGTAACGACTTGGTTTGTCGCTTGGCTCATTGCTGACTTCAAAGCGCTTGTCAGTGGCCCATTTGGTCTGCTGCGCAGCTTCGATCGCTTGCGGGTTATAATGATGGTTGTCGGTTTGGTCTGCTGTCACGGCGTTGCTCATAGTCGGCTCGAAATTGGTTGATACTGATTTATTTAAGACGGATTTGTTTAATACTGATCAAAATAGGTGGAATTTGACAATGCCATAGCATAGCGTAATTTGGCGAAAATTGCGACGATATGATGCATTCGCTAATAAGGTTTGCCGATTAAAAGTGAGGTATTTTTTATATCCAGTCAGCCTCCGGTATAATAGAAACGTTCACCAGTATTTATGAATAATGATAAGGAGTCATCATGACCATCACCATTTACGGTATCAAGTCTTGTAGCACGATGAAAAAGGCGTTCACTAAGCTAGACGAGCTGGGCGTTAGCTATGAGTTTCATGATTATAAAAAACAAGGTGTCGATAAAGATACAGTACAGCGCTGGGTAAATGCGTTAGGGGTTGATAAAGTGCTCAATAAGCGCGGCACAACATGGCGCAAGCTAGAGGAGAGCCAAAAGCAAGCGGCTGACGCCAGTGTGGACAATGCCATTGAGCTATTGGTTGAAAATACCAGTATGATCAAACGTCCGATTGTGGAAGGTCAGATTGACGATAAAAATCAAGGTCAGCCAATATTGTTGTGCGGCTTTGATGAAACGGAGTTTGAGCGTGTGTTTGGTTAAAAACGGGCATAAAACGCCTGAGCTAATAATTAAATCTTAGCTCGGGCTTGATAACGCCAACAATAAACCAAATCACACTAAAGTCCCAAATAATGAGCACATAGAGGCGGATCTGCTCCGCTGTCCAATCAAGGGCAAACCAGTCAATCATAAAAAACGACTTCCAGCCCTCTATCCACTTTGCGCCGCCATAGCCTATAATCCACCAACAATAGACCGTTTCTAATATAAACAGCATAAACCACAGCGACAAGGACATGATTTACTCATTTCTATGATTGGCTCAAAGCGGCGTCTATCTCACGGCTAATCAGTGTACCAACCCCTTCGTTGGTAAAAATTTCCAGTAACGTGGCATGAGGCACACGGCCATCAACGATAACGGCACTTTTAACACCGCTACGTACCGCATCAAGCGCACACTGTATTTTGGGAATCATACCGCCTGAGATCGTCCCATCTTCGATTAAAGCATCGACTTTCTTGGGTGTCAGCCCAGTCACTACCTCGCCGTCACGGCCCAATACGCCTTTGATATTGGTCAATAGCATCAGTTTCTCTGCTTGTAAAAACTCAGCCACTTTACCAGCGACTAGGTCTGCATTGATATTATAAGTATTGCCTTCTTTATCGACACCAAGTGGTGCGATAACGGGAATAAAATCAGAGGCAATGAGCATATTGATGACGTCTTTATTGACACTGACTACGTCGCCCACAAATCCTAAATCTACGGGAACCGCGACACCATCGGTACCGATTTTTTCCATCATCAGTTTTTTGGCTTGAATCAAGTTGGCGTCTTTGCCCGTGAGGCCAATTGCGCGACCGCCGTGCTTGTTAATCAAGCTAACAATTGATTTGTTGACACTGCCGCCAAGCACCATCTCTACGATATCCATCGTGCTTTTGTCAGTTACACGCATCCCATCGATACGATCAGACTGACGCCCCAGCTCTTTTAACAAGTTATCAACTTGTGGGCCACCACCATGTACAACGACTGGATGTATACCGACCGTTTTCAGCAAGACGATATCACGAGCAAATGAGCTTTCGAGTTCAGGATCGGTCATGGCATTGCCGCCATATTTCACCACGATGAGTTTATCAACAAAGCGCTGAATATAGGGCAGGGCAGTGGTTAATACTTCAGCGGTGTTTTTGGCGTCATCTAAATTAAGTGTCATTCCTAACTCCTAAAGGGCGGGTTTTAAATGGGTTGTTCTTTTTAGCATATTTAATCGATACAGGTTTAATGCCGTTATTCAGCAGGCATGGCGATAATCTGTGTTGCCAGCTCTGCATCAAATGGGCGACACAACGCGGCAAAGGTCGCTTGAATGTCTTTTAGATCATCCATGCTGTCACCAGCGAAGCGCGCAGTCAGGCTATTACTGGTATTTGATTGACGCAACACGCCAAATCCGTGCGCAAAATCCAAGCGGACACCATCAATGCAGCTAAGTCTAGTACCTGCTGGCAATAAAGACTTGGCTTGTTCGACAGCTATATGGGATCTGATAGTGGAGCAAGTACAGACTGGTGACGCACATAAAGCAGTTGGTAGATTAGCGGCGTCTAGTCGGTAATCAGAAATATCAAACGAATCAGCATGAGTCGTCACGCTTGCTAGGTTTTGCAAGTAGGTACAAACCCTCGTTAATTGCTCCATGATTGAGCAATCTGTCCTAGCAGTCTGCGGCATCGGCAAATAATGATCTGCTGTATTGACCATGGTGGGCAAGCGTTGGAGAATATCTGATAGTGCATTTTTATCATCTAAGATATTACGAGACTTGACAAACCAATGCAGTAAGCGCAATGCAGCATATATGGCATCATCATAAGGGATAAAGCGGCCATCATTAAAAATAAAATGCCCTGATAGCTCACCTGCAAAGACAATTTGACTATCAGGATGCTGTACCTGTTGGCGCATAAAGCTGCTACCGGTTTTGCTAATCACTGGCATCGCGCCAAGATCCGCCAGTAGCTTTGGCAGATGATGCGCGCATTTAATATCAAATAGCACCTCAGACGCTAAGGAGCTGGTCAAAGAATCCGGACGTTCTGTTATGGCAATGCGTGCTAACAAGTAGAGTAGGTGATCAGGCATGACCACTTTACCGTTATTATCAACGATCATCAAACGATCACCATCACCATCAAATGCTAAACCAATATCGGCACAATGAGAAGCAACAGCTTGCTGCAGCGCTGTTAGACGGTTGGGCTCGGCTGGATCAGGATTACCAAGAGGAAAGCTGCCATCTGGCGTGTCATTGAGCACAATGACATGCTGGCAAAAACGGTCAAATAAGCGCTGAGTGATGTTGCCAGTGGCACCGTGCATACAATCAATAACCACAACCAAATCAAGCTTAGACGCTGTTTTTCGGTTGTTTGTAGGTGCTGTCTGATTATCCTGAGTCAACTGGCAAAAGACTTGCTCAATAGCCGCGACATAGACATCTGCTACTTGCTTGGCAGGCAGCTCTTTAAGCAAAGCTCTAGACAATTCAGTATTGCTGCTAATATTTATATAGTGTGAGTCTGGTTCTGAGTCTAAAGTTGCTTGCTCGACCTGATTTTTAGATAAGTAATGAGTATGAGAGATTAATTGTTGATAAAGGGCTTGTATCTCTAAGCTACTAGGAGATTTATGATTGACCAACCACTTGATACCCAATATGTCTTTGGCAGAGTGGCTGGCGGTTACAATAATGCCATGACCTTGATACTGCTTTGCCCAAAACGCCATCATGGGTGTGGTAACAAGACCGAGCTGGATAACGCACAAACCCTGTTGGGCTAATACAGTAGAGAGTGTACGTGCAATCGATTCGCTGCCATGACGCATGTCATAGCCAATAACGACGATAATTTCGGCTGCTATATTCTGTTGGAAGTTAACGGTGTTATTGGGAGGGCAAGTAACATCAGTAGCAGCATGGGCATTACTATTTTTTGTGAATAGGCTGCGTTGAGAGCCATAGAGCTGAGCAAAACGATGGCCCAGCGCTTGTACAAACTCATCGGTGAAATGCGTGTTTGTACCACGGATGTCATAAGCACGAAATAAGGATTGCTGCGCCGCAAAAGATGGCATGGCTTATTCTCCTTATGAACGTGGTAAATAGGTAATTATGAATACAAAACGGGTAGCGTAACATTCTATTAATGTAAACAATTACTCTTAGTCGCCATCCCAATAATTATTTTAGCCACTAAACTGGCACTGCTAACCTGAAATCGCCACCTCAACGATCATTAATTGAGCGAATAATTACTGACGGCCTGAATGCCCGAATCCGCCAGCACCGCGTACGCTTTCATCACTGAACTCTGCAACCACTTCAAACTCAGGACGGGCAACAGGCACCACGATATACTGTGCCATGCGCTCTGCAGGGCTCAGAGTAAAGTCTTCGTTACTGCGATTCCAAATACTGACCATCAGCTCACCTTGATAGTCGGCATCAATCAGCCCAACCAAGTTACCCAAGACGATGCCGTGCTTATGGCCAAGGCCTGAGCGCGGTAGAATCATGCCTGCATAGTTAGGGTCTTGAATATAAACAGCAAGGCCCGTACCGATCAAATGGGTTTCGCCTGCTTTGATCGTTAAAGGCTCATCAATACAAGCGCGCAGATCGATACCAGCACTGCCATCGGTAGCGCGAGTCGGTAGAGAAAACGCGTCATCTTCAGTAATTTTAGGGTTGACCACTTTTACTTGTACAGCTTGCATAACGCACTCACTTAACGATTTAGAAGTTTTATAAATTAAGACTATTTAACAATATTGTATAAACAACAATGATATATAAATAGCAATGCTATATTTTTATTGGATACTTTATCATTTAGCAATTCACTAGAGTATTAACACACTCGCCAAGCCTAGGAACGACATAAAACCAACAATATCCGTCACGGTGGTCAAAATCACCGAGGCAGACAAGGCTGGGTCAATGTTCATGCGCTTAAGTAACAGCGGTATACTAATTCCCGAGACATTCGCCGCCGTCATGTTGATCGCAATGGCAAAGCCAATGACAGCACTAATTTCGATGTCATGAAACCATAATTGGGCAATAAATGCCATGATTATCGCCCAAATGATACCGTTTATCGCGCCAACCCACAGCTCTTTATTAAGGAGCCAGACTCGGTTAGAACCACCGATTTGACCCATTGCCATACCGCGGATAACGACTGTCAAGGTTTGCGAGCCTGCAATACCGCCCATACTAGCGACCACAGGCATCAATATCGCCAGCGCCACCACTTGTGCCAAGACTTCCTCGAATTGTCCAATCACCGCGGCTGCCAAGAGCGCGGTACATAGATTGATACCCAGCCAAACACTACGGCTTTTAGCACTGGTTAGAATAGGCGCAAACAGCTCTTCGTCTTGACTAACACCAGCAAGGTTTTTCATGGTGCTATCGACATCATCTTGGATAATCTCCATGATGTCCTCGCCATTTAGCTGTCCAACCAGCTCGCCATAGCTGTTCGTCACGGGCGCAAAGCGGATATCTTCTGAACGAAAAATTGCCGCGGCATCTTGGATATCTAGGCGATCATTAATGGTGATAGCCGTATCAATCAGTTCTGAGACCAGCGTATTTTGGTCATGTTTAATCAGATCTACCAGACTCAATAGCCCAAGTAATTGCTGGCTTTGATCGACCACGAGTAGCTCTTGGCTTTCGTCATCGAGTAGATCCTCGTTTTCGCGTAGCCAATCCTGTACATCCGCCAGACAGATATCATCCCGTATTTGGATAATATCAGGATCCATATAGCTCCCAACTTCCCAGTCATCATACGTATCAAGTTTATTGACTTGGACGCGTGTTTCTTCATCCAGCGTTGCCATGACTGAGGTACGCACACTCTCAGTCACGGTGTCCAAAATCTCAGAGATGTCTTGGGCGTCAAGATCTTGGGTAAACAGCGAGATTTCTTGAGAAGAAATATTCTCTAATAATGGCTGGCGGGTATCGTACTCGAGCTCAGCAAGTACCTCACCTTTAATGCTCTCTGGTACTTGCTCCCAGATGAGTAGGCGGTTTTGAGCCGGGAAGGACTCTAGTAGGCTTGCAATTTCATACTCAGATTGCTTTTCTAAAAACTCTGTAATCGCCTCATATGCTTTATCAGCAACCAAATCCTGCAAATACAGCAGTTTATATTCGGCACTATATTCAGCCGGATTATAATCTCCTGGTAGCACTGATGGTCGTTCCTGATCGGGCATCGAGGTAGGCATAAGTATTCCAATATCTTTTATAAAGTGTTAATAATAGCAAATGGCAAAACGTCGGGTTAGCGTTTGCCGAGTCAGTTCTTTTTAGCATCAGCACTGTCAATATTGATGTTAGCGCTTACCCAATAAAGCGCGAATATTGGCTAAATACTCATCAGCGACCGCTTCTGGGTCTTTGATGGCTTTTTTCTTTTTGGCCTTGGCGGGCCAGTCAACATGATCTTCAGGTAGCTCGTCCAAAAATCTGGACTCTAAGGTCACGCGCATCTGACCACCGGCACGGCGCTGGGCCGCAAGCGTCAAAGTCAGCTCACGACGCGCGCGGGTGATGCCTACGTACATCAGACGACGCTCTTCTTCGATCGTCTCACTCATAATAGAGTTGCGATGCGGTAGCATCTCTTCTTCAAGCCCCATGATATAAACAAAATCAAACTCCAAACCTTTTGCAGCATGCAAGGTCATTAGATTGACTTTGTTGGTGTTTTCTTCTTCTTGCTGCTGCTCGAGCATATCGAGCAAGACCAGCTTACGAATGATGGTATCAATCGTGCGGTCTTCGTCTTCTTCTGCGCGATTAATGAGAGATTGGATACTGGTATAGAGCATATCGATATTATCAATACGGTTTTTTTCTTGCTGCGGGGTTTTGGCATCGCTACGGACAAAATCAATATAACCCGTCTCATCAATCATTTGGCGTACGATTGGCACAGGATCAGGGTGTTGATCGAGCTCACGTGTATAGTGCTCGATGAACTCGCCAAACTCTTTGATCGTGCCATACGCTTTTGACGGCAACACATGAGCCAAGCCGGCATGAGTACAAGAAGCCAGTAGCGAGATACTATGCTCTTGAGCAAATAAGCCAAGCTTTTCTAGCGTAGCAGGTCCCATACCGCGCTTGGGTGTATTGATAATACGCAAAAACGCGCTGTCATCTTCAGGGTTCAAAATCAGGCGTAGATAGCCCATGATGTCTTTGATTTCACTACGCGCAAAGAACGACTGACCGCCCGATAACTTATAGGGTACTTGTAGCTGGCGCAATTGTGCCTCAAGCATTCGTGCCTGAAAGTTACTGCGGTAAAGTACTGCATACTGCTCCCACTCATTACCAAAACGCAATTTGTGCGTGACGATTTCTTTGGCGACGCGCTCAGATTCATCGTCATCATTACGGCAGTTGATAATCCGAATTTTTTCGCCTTGACCTTTATCTGACCACAGTTTTTTTTCAAATAAATGCTCGTTGTTCAGAATAACGGCATTGGCTGAGGTCAAAATACGGGTGGTTGAGCGGTAATTTTGCTCAAGCATGACGATTTTTAGTTTTGGGAAATCTTCTTTTAGCAGTGCCATATTTTCAGGCTTCGCCCCGCGCCACGCATAGATAGATTGGTCATCATCACCCACTACGGTAAAACGACCTTGCGGACCAACCAAATGCTTAATCATTTCATACTGGGCGGTATTGGTATCTTGATACTCATCGACCAATAGATAACGAATACGGTTTTGCCATTTGTCTCGCAGCTCTCTATTTTCACGCAAGATTTTGGTCGGCAGTACAATCAAGTCATCAAAATCGACGGCATTATACGCACGCAAGTTACGCTCATAAAGCGCATACAATGTCGCAAAAATCATGTCTTCTGGATCGTCTAACGTCTCCATCGCCTTGTCAGGCTCGATCAAATCGTTTTTCCAATCAGAGATCATTTTGATGGCTTTACCAACCAGCTCACGACTTTCAGCGCCACTTAAGTTGTCGCGCATCATCAGCTCCATCAAGAGGCGCTTACTATCATCGCTGTCCATGATAGAGAAGTTGCCTTTTAGCGGCGTATGCATCAGCTCATAGCGCAAAAACTGCAGACCAAATTGGTGAAAGGTCGATACAGTCAAGCCGCGCGTTTTTTCGCTTGGGAGCAGTTTGCTGACACGGGCTTTCATTTCACGTGCCGCCTTATTAGTAAAGGTCACCGCTGTGATGCGCTCGGCTGGCATGTCGCACTCTTGAATCAGATACGCAATTTTACGCGTGATCACCGAGGTCTTACCGGAGCCAGCACCTGCGAGCACAAGTAGTGGGCCGGATACGTAGAGCATGGCTTCTTGTTGTTTGGGATTGAGTTGACTCATAACGTGACCTGTAAGACAAAAGCAAAAAGAGGGTAGCGCTGATATAGCACAATTGATATCTTAATAATGTTTGTTATAAGGATAATAGAATTTAAGGTTTGATGATGACATATCGTAAAATTAGGTGGGTCATTATAAAGCAAAAACGGTCACTTTGGGGGAGGAGTTGGGTGATGAAAATAGGGTATGAGCGCACTTGATTTTTGGTAAATAGCGTGACAGCGTTTGCGCATCGAACAAAGCATGGATTTGGGGTTAATATAAGGTAACGTCTATATCATAATTTTTGGTAAAAAAAACACATTTTGTTTCATAGAAAATGACCGTCGAATACAGTTAAAAACTAGCTTTTAGGCACTGATATGCGTATAGTACATAAATAATTTATGCCAGTTGTCACGTCATTATTAACCACGTGTAATGAGCTATTAAATCAATTAAGTACGCAGTCAGATATGATATTGATTTAATACGTTGATCTTACGTTGTTAGAAGATGCGTTGGGCGACCAGCCTTTATCCGCGTGCATACCGGAATCTCTACCGTTGGTCAGGTCTGACATCGTCGTTAATAAGCTTGATAATTGGTTATTACCAGCAAAATACCTAACATGTGACTCAATGACAGTTACTTAAACACAGTGTCAGTGAATGACAACTGCTTTGTGTTTTCGTCTGCGTTATACCTGTCGTGAGGCGGCCTTAATGGGTCAGTGCCTGCGCTGTGTCTAACACTCGATTGGGTGAGGAGCACGTATTATCATGTCTGCTTTTAATTGGTCAGCAGTTGCTTTTATCTTAGCCGCCATTGGGCTAGTTGTCTTTATGCTGGTGGTACCGCGTTTACTTGGCGGTCGCTCTCAAGGCTTACAAAAAGAAGAGATATTTGAAGCGGGTGTTGTCGGATCTGGCAACGCCCGTATTCGTTTGTCTGCTAAATTCTATTTGGTCGCGATTTTCTTTGTGATTTTCGATTTAGAGGCGCTGTATCTCTACGCGTATTCTGTGTCAGTACGAGAGGCCGGCTGGCTTGGTTTTGCCGCTGCTGCTACCTTTATCACTATTCTGATTATCGGTTTGATTTATGAGCTGAGCTTGGGTGCGATGAACTGGGCACCTGCTGACAAGCTGCGTAAAAAGGCACGCTTATATGCCGCGCCTGCTGGCTTTAACTTAGCAGATATCACCAAGTTTGATGGTGCTCATGAGCTGATGGTCGATCCTACTGGTAAAGTACCCGCACAATCATCCGGTCAAATCAATGTCTCAAACAATATCGAAGCCAATCGCCGTCATCTACAAAACATCGATCATATTAATACCACAGGTAATGTGACGTCTGTGGACTTTGCGACGTCTGCACAAAACGACAAGCCTGCGCACTAGTGAGTGCTGCTGGCTTTCGCTGATCGCATTTTGTTGCAACGAGTGCTTGTGATTGGCCCCTTATTAATAACGAAATTTTTGGCGACAGCGTATACAAGATGAGTATGACGCCAAGCCTAATATAAAGGTTGTATGTTATGAAATACACATTAACAAAAGCCAACCCTGATGCAGATACCTACCCTGCACAGACCCGCCAAACGGTCAATGATCCTATCGAAGATGAAGTCAATAAAAACGTCTTTATGGGTCGTCTCGAAGACCTCGTTCATTCGACAGCAAACTGGGGGCGCAAGCACTCGCTCTGGCCATTTAACTTTGGTACGTCTTGCTGTTATGTTGAATATGCCACTACCTTAACCGCCGTTCATGATTTGTCACGCTTTGGGGGCGAAGTTATCCGCGCCTCACCCCGTCAGGCAGACGTTATGATCGTTGCTGGTACATGTTTTGTCAA
Source organism: Psychrobacter sp. UBA2514 (assembly GCF_002341255.1). NCBI lineage: Bacteria > Pseudomonadati > Pseudomonadota > Gammaproteobacteria > Moraxellales > Moraxellaceae > Psychrobacter > Psychrobacter sp. UBA2514. Next base: position 63,985 of record NZ_DDNS01000027.1, on the reverse strand, counting down.
AATGGCCCCTGTTATTCAGCGTCTTTATGAGCAAATGCTTGAGCCAAAATGGGTCATCTCTATGGGTGCTTGTGCCAACTCGGGCGGCATGTATGATATCTACTCGGTCGTACAAGGGGTGGATAAAGTGATCCCTGTCGATGTGTATGTGCCAGGCTGTCCGCCGCGTCCAGAAGCATTGATTCAAGGCTTGATGTTGCTACAAGAATCTATCACCAAAGAGCGTCGTCCATTAGGTATCCATGTCAATGAGCAGGGTATCTATCAGCCGCAAATGACGCCTGAGCGTGACCGTAAGCAAGCAGATCGTATCGCTGTCAAAAACCTGCGCAGCCCAGACAGCATCTAAGTTTAGACAGCATCTAAGTTTAGACAGTATCTAAATTTAGATAGCATGTAGATTTAGCAACCTCAATATTTTATGCGCTCATCATGGTTTGGTTATGACTGACATAGCTTCACTGTGATTGACATCGCTCAGTTATGATTAATGAAGGAATACATCATTCATGGTCACGGTAGTCGAAAACACAGATCCTAATATTAAGCCTGTCCCAGCCGTCATCACAGAGCTGGAGCAAAAGTACGCTGGTAAATTTGTCGTACAGCACACTGTGGATGAGATTCCAACAGTTTGGGTGGCGCGTGCTGATTTATTAGACATTCTCTTATTTTTGCGCAAACTGCCCAAGCCCTACGTCATGCTATTTGACTTGTCAGCGATAGATGAGCGTCTGCGTCAGCATCGTGCGGGTTTGCCTGACAGTGACTTTACGGTGTTTTATCACCTGATGTCGCTTGAGCGCAATAGTGATATACGTGTCAAGGTCGCACTGAGCGAAGACGATCTCAATGTGCCAAGCGCGACCAATATTTGGCCAAATGCCAACTGGTATGAGCGCGAAGTGTGGGACATGTTCGGTATTGTCTTTACAGGTCATCCGCATTTGACCCGTATTTTATTGCCAAAATACTGGGAAGGTCATCCGCTGCGTAAAGAATATCATGCGCGTGCGACTGAATTTACCCCGTATTTCTTGAATACCGCCAAGCAGCAATACGAGCAAGAAAACCTACGTTTTGTCCCAGAAGAGTGGGGCATGAAGCGCTCAGGTCGTGACGAAGACTTTATGTTCTTGAACATCGGTCCTAACCATCCCTCCGCTCACGGTGCGTTTCGCTTGGTACTACAGTTGGATGGCGAGGAAGTCGTCGACTGTATTCCAGATATTGGCTATCACCATCGCGGCGCAGAAAAAATGGCTGAGCGCCAGACGTGGCACTCATTTATTCCTTATACCGACCGTATCGATTATTTAGGCGGTGTGATGAATGAGCTGCCTTATATCATGTCAGTCGAAAAGCTCGCAGGCATTACCGTCCCACCTCGCGCTGAGACTATCCGTGTGATGATGAGCGAGTTTTTCCGTATTACCAACAACCTATTGTATGTCGGTACATTCATTCAGGATGCAGGTGGTATGACCCCTGTATTTTATATGTTTACCGATCGCCAAAAAGCCTATGACGTCATCGAAGCCGTGACAGGCTACCGTATGCATCCGGCTTGGTTCCGTATTGGCGGTACGGCGGCTGATCTGCCACGTGGCTGGCAGCGTTTGGTGCGTGAGTTCTTAGATTGGATGCCTAAGCGCCTGGACGAATATGTCAAAGCAGCATTACAAAACAGCGTGCTCAAAGGCCGTACCCAAGACGTCGCTCAGTATAATGCCAAGCAAGCATTGGCTTGGGGTGTGACGGGCGCTGGTCTGCGCGCGACAGGCGTGGATTTCGATATGCGTAAAGCGCGTCCTTACATGGGCTATGAAAATTACGATTTTGAAGTGCCAGTTGGTTACAACGGTGACGCTTATGATCGCTGTATGGTCAAAGTTGAAGAGATGCGTCAGTCATTGCGTATCATTCGTCAATGTATGGACAATATGCCACAAGGTCCTTACAAAGCGGATCATCCACTAGCCGTACCACCGCCAAAAGACCGTACGCTAAATGATATTGAGACATTGATTAATCATTTTATCTCAGTATCTTGGGGTCCTGTGATGCCAGCAGGTGAATGTACGACGATCGTCGAGGCGACCAAAGGTCTGAACAGTTATTATATTACCTCAGACAAAGCCACAATGAGCTATCGTACGCGTATCCGTACGCCAACGTTTGCTCATATACAGCAGATGCCATCGGTCATTAATGGCTCACTGGTTTCTGATGCCATTATGTATTTGGCATCGATTGATATTGTGATGGCGGACTGCGATCGTTAAGATTTTGATCTTTAAGGTTAAACCGCTGCTTAAAAAGTATTTGTTCATCAATATATTATTGCCTGATGGCACACCAAAATGCTGTCGCTTGTCGATATAACCACGGTTTTAAGTAGACTGATATTGGCTTGTGATAGAGCAGGATGAGTGAGGAAAGACAGAAGATTATGAAAATTGTTTCCGACAAAATGCCAAAAGTAGATGTGGAAAGCATCCTCACCACTGAGGAAATCGCTGCCATTCATGAGTTTATGCACCATTACCCACAGGCGCGTGCTGCCTCATTAGATGCGCTAAAAATTGTGCAAAAGCGCAACGGCTGGGTCGATGATGCGCAAGCAAACGCTATTGCCAACATCCTAGACATCCCGATGTCAGACATGGATGGGGTTGCGACTTTCTTTAACCGTATCTATCGCCAGCCTGTCGGTCGCCATGTGATTCTCATCTGTGACTCTGTGGCTTGTTATTTGACAGGTTATGAAGCGCTGTCAGCTGAGATCAGATCACAGCTGGGTATTGAGTATGGTCAGACCACCGCTGATGGACGTTTTACGCTATTGCCAATTTGCTGCTTGGGCAACTGTGATAAGGGACCAGCGGTACTGATTGATGAAGACACTTACGGCCCTGTCCAGCCATCTGAGGTCGCGCAATTATTGGAGCTATACGCATGAGTTTAACGATTTCAGAGCAAATTGCTCGTCGCGGTCAAGGCCAAGCGCCAAGCCAGCTAAATGCACAGCGTGTTCCAATCTATGGTGACAAAGCGACCGCCACTAGTGAAACCAAGCCATTGACGTGGCGTTTGGCGCATCATGATGCGGTGCTTGATTTAGCCACTTATGAGTCTCTAAAAGGCTTCACTGGTCTAAAAGAAGCGCTATCTAAATCGCCTAAAGACGTCGGCAATATGATTAAAGCGGCCAATGTTCGAGGTCGCGGTGGTGCAGGTTTTAACGCCGGTCTTAAATGGTCATTTATGTCACCACCAGACGGCTTGCCACGCTACCTCATCTGTAATGCTGATGAAATGGAGCCGGGTACCTTTAAAGACCGTCTATTGATGGAGCGTCTGCCGTTTCAGTTGATTGAAGGCATGCTCATTACTGCGCACGCTATCGGCGCGACTGACGGCTATATCTTTATCCGCGGTGAATATATATTGGCTGCTGAGCGTTTGGTTGCGGCTATTGAAGAATGTCTGGCCAATAATCTCATGGGCGACAATATTCTTGGCTCAGACTTTAGCTTCAATCTGCATGTGCATACTGGCGCTGGGCGTTATATCTGCGGTGAAGAAACCGCATTGATTAACAGCTTAGAAGGTCGCCGTGCTAACCCACGTACCAAACCCCCTTTCCCGCAAATCTCTGGTGCATGGGGTCGTCCAACCGTTGTTAACAACGTTGAGACTTTGTGTAATATGCCAGCGATTTTGAATCACGGCGTTGAGTGGTATCAGTCGTTATCTGAAATTAAAGGCAAAAGTAAAACGCCAGGCACCAAACTATTCGGCTGCTCAGGTTTAGTTAATGATCCAGGCCTTTGGGAATTACCGTTTGGTTATACAGCTCGCGAAATCATTGAAGATTTAGCCGGTGGTATGAAAGATGGTAAAACGCTCAAAGCTTGGCTGCCGGGCGGCGCATCGACTGACTTTTTGACTGCAGAGCATTTGGATGTGGTAGTAGATTTTGACACCATTCAAAATGCTGGTAGCCGTATGGGTACTGGTCTCATTATGGTCGTCGATGAATCACAAGACATGGTGCCACTATTGCGCAACCTTGAGATTTTCTTTCAGCGTGAGTCATGCGGTTGGTGTACACCATGCCGTGATGGTCTGCCATGGGGCGTTAAACTGCTTACCGCTATTAATAATGGTGAAGGGCAAGTGGGCGATGTAGAAAAACTAGAAGGCCTGACGCGTGACTTATGGATTGGTAAAACATTCTGTGCGCATGCTCCAGGTGCGATGGAACCACTAATGAGTGCGATTAAATATTTCCGTCCAGAGTTTGATCAAAAAATCGCGCAGGCGGTTGGTGTCGATGTTATTGATGCTGCAGCCAACCAACAGCCAGTAGTGAAATAAGGAGAGCGGCATGGCAGTCATACATATTGATGGAACCACTGTCGAAGTAGATAGTGCAGATAACTTGCTACAAGCCTGCTTATCACTTGGCATTGATGTGCCGTATTTTTGTTATCATCCAGCCCTTGGCTCAGTAGGCTCGTGCCGTCAGTGCGCGGTCAAGCAATTCCAAAATAAAGAAGATATGGAAGCCGGTCGCGGTCGTCTGGTTATGTCATGTATGGTTGCCCCTGGCGATGACATGTACATCTCGGTCACTGACGATGAAGCCAAAGCATTCCGCAAGTCGATGGTTGAGCTACTCATGACCAACCATCCACATGACTGTCCAACTTGTGAAGAGGGCGGCCATTGTCATTTGCAAGATATGACTTACATGTCAGGTCATAGCCGTCGTCGTTATCGCTTTACCAAACGTACCCATCATAACCAAGAGCTTGGTCCGTTTATCGCGCATGAGATGAACCGCTGTATCGCTTGCTATCGCTGTGTACGTTTTTACAAAGACTATGCAGGCGGCGAAGATTTGGGTGTTTATGGCTCAAACAATCGCGTTTATTTTGGTCGTGATAAAGATGGTCAGTTTGAAAGCGAATTTTCAGGCAACTTAACGGAAGTTTGCCCAACCGGTGTGTTTACTGACAAAACGCATTCTGAGCGCTACAACCGTAAATGGGACATGCAGTATGCGCCAAGCATCTGTCATGGTTGCTCAGCTGGTTGTAATATCTCACCGGGCGAGCGATATGGTGAATTGCGCCGTATCGAAAACCGCTATAACGGCGAAGTAAACCGCTATTTCTTATGTGACCGTGGTCGCTTTGGTTATGGTTATGTCAATCGTGATGATCGTCCAACCCAAGCGCTTGAACGTATCAATGATAAGCATGTCAAAATCAATATTGATTATGCATTAGATGAAACCATCAAACGTATCAAAGATAAAAAAGTCATCGGGATTGGCTCACCGCGTGCCAGTTTAGAGACCAACTTTGCGCTAAAAAATCTCGTTGGCTTTGATAACTTTTCAACCGGCCTCAATCATCAGCAGCAAGCACTGGTCAATAAATGCATCGAAGTGCTTAGCACTGAAGGCATTTATAACCCTAGCATGACCGATATCGAAACGCATGATGCAGTGCTCGTATTAGGTGAAGACATCACGCAAACTTCATCACGTGTTGCGCTGTCAGTACGTCAAGCCGCAAAAAATGAAGGCTTGAAAATGGCAGCGGCGCTGCAAACGCAACCTTGGCTTGCTGAACCAGTTAAGCGTATCGCTCAAGATGCGCTAAGCCCAGTCTATGTCATCGATGTAACGCAAACTAAGCTAGAAGATATCAGTAAAGTGAGCGTAGTGGCGACCCCTGAAGACATCACTAAGCTTGGCTTCAAGGTTGCTGATGAGATTGCGAGCTTCGCTGATGACTTAGCAGACATAGCAGATCCACAAGCAGCTGAACAAGATGCTGATACAAGTACTGAAACTGACGGTATGCAAGCATTGGCGCAGCAAATCGCTTATGACTTGATTCAAGCTGATAAGCCTTTAGTTGTCTCGGGTAGTAGCTTATCTTCTACCGCATTGATAGAAGCAGCAGCACAGATTACCCAAGCGTTGACCCAAAAACGCGCGGCAATTAAAGCGACCGAGCAACAGCAGGTCGAGGCACATAATGCCAAAGTACAGGCAGCGCAAGCAAAAGCGGCTAATGACCAGCCTGAAGAAGACCAAGATTTATCTGCTAAGCCAAACAAACCTGAAACGGGCGTGAATACAGAAGCGCAGGATGATGTCGAACGCGCACCTGCTGAAAACCTTGAATTAAAAGAAGTGAATAACAAGTATCAGGCACAAGCAGGTATTTATCTAACGGTTCCTGATGCCAATAGCATGGGCGTTTGTATGCTTGGCGGTCAGTCAGTTGAAGAACTGCTAGCGACTGATTACGATGTGGTTGTGGTTGCAGAAAACCAGCTAACAGATGCGATTGATGCCAATAAACTCACGCAGCTATTGACTGATAAAACGGTCATTGCGTTAGATCATCAGCTGCTTGATTGGCATAAGGACGTCGATATCGTATTGCCAGCGGCTAGCTTTGCAGAAGCGGATGGTACATTGATATCAGCTGAAGGCCGTGCGCAGCGCTTCTTCCAAGTTTACGATAACGAATACTACCATCCGATGAGCAGTATTAAAGAAGGCTGGCGCTGGATACATGCTGTGCATAGCAGCATTGAAGGTCGTGATGTCGACTGGACGCAGCTAGATGATGTTATCAATGCGTTGATTGCCACCCATCCTAAGCTTGCAGGTATCAAAGGTGCTGCGCCTGATGCTGATTACCGTATAACGGGTCTGAAAATCGCGCGTCAACCGCGTCGTTATTCAGGTCGTACTGCTATGCGTGCGCCAATCTCAGTGCACGAGCCAATGCAGCCGAAAGATTTGGACACTGGTCTGACCTTCTCAATGGAAGGTTATAGCGGTAAAGAAGCACCAAGCTCGATGATTCCTTTTGCCAATGCGGCAGGTTGGAACTCACCGCAAGCGTGGAACAAATACCAAGACAAAGTCGGCGGTCATCTAAAAAATGGTGATCCAGGGGTGCGTTTGTTCGATCAGCTAGAGCGCCTAGCCACTCGTCAATATGTGGCGCCAGAAGCCATGTCATCGAATACAACTGACTTACAGCACGGCCAAGCCAAACTGGTACCGATTCATAATATCTATGCCAGCTCAATGATGGCATCACGTAGCCCAATCGTCGCAGAGCAGCTGCCAGTTGCAGCATGGCGTATCGGTATAGATGATGCCAAAGACTGGAATATTGCTACTGGTGATTACTTGGCGATTGAAATTGATAAGCAACAAATCACCTTGCCAGTACAGCTGGTTGGTTATTTGGCAGAAGGCTGTATCGGTTACCCAGTCGGGCAGGTGAGTATTATTCACCCATCAATGCCAGCGTCGGTACGGAAAGTAGACGCACCAGTAACGATGATGGGCAGCATGGCTAACGATATGATGAACAATAACGACACAGCGCAAATGAACGCAGCGCCGACCACCACGCAGGAGGTGTAATATGCAAGTTACCCGTATTATCCCTGATGTGCCAAGTTTTTTGGCGGGTAGCATGAGCTTTGATACTTGGTCTATTCTGTTTTTGGTGGGTCAATCGCTAGTCATCTTTTTGGTCGTGGTATTGGTTGCCGCAATGATGATTGTCTATGAGCGCCGCATGCTGGCATTATGGCAAGATCGTTATGGTCCAAACCGCGTAGGGCCTTTTGGTTCGTTGCAGTTAGTCGCTGACATGCTCAAAATCTTCTTTAAAGAAGACTGGACACCAAACTTTACTGATAAGTTTATGTTCACCTTGGCACCTGCGGTCGCAATGTTTACTGCCTTGGCTTCATTTGCCATTATTCCTATCTCGCCAACACTTGGCGTGGTTGATTGGGATATTGGTATTTTGTTTTTCTTTGCCATGGCGGGTATTGCGGTATATGCCGTGATGTTCGGTGGTTGGGCATCTGCCAATAAATTCTCGCTACTCGGTGGTTTGCGCTCAGCTGCACAGACGATCAGTTACGAAGTGTTTTTAGGTTTGTCGTTGATGGGCGTTGTTGCACTGACAGGTTCATTTAACTTACGCGCCATTGTTGAGTCACAAGTCGACGGCTGGTATATCATTCCGCAGTTTTTTGGGTTTTTAACCTTTGTGGTCGCGGGTGTGGCGGTTACGCACAGACATCCATTTGACCAACCAGAAGCAGAGCAAGAACTGGCTGAAGGCTATCATGTCGAATATTCGGGCATGAAGTTTGGTATGTTCTTCATTGGTGAGTATGTCAACGTTGTCTTGATTTCTGCCTTGATGACTTGCTTGTTCTTTGGCGGTTGGCTTGCGCCGTTCAATTTAGATATCCCATTTATTCCACCAGCTTTTTGGTTCATGATTAAAACGCTGTTCTTTATGACCATGTTTATTTTGGCTCGAGGCTCACTCATGCGTCCGCGTTATGATCAGGTGATGAACTTTGGCTGGAAAGTATGTCTGCCAGTAACGCTGATTAATCTATTAATCACTGCTGCGGTCATTTTGATCTTTTCCCCAACGTTATAGTCATTACTAGCCATCACTGATGAACTAGGGTAAAGCTGATAAGGATAATAATCCCATGTTTACTACCATAAAAAAGACCGTCATTGGTATATTTACCATTGTCCGCAGCATGTGGATGGTCAATAGTCATGCGCTCAGACCGCGTGACACCATCCTTTATCCTGAAGAGCCGGTACCTGTGCCGCCGCGTTTTCGTGGACGTATTGTCCTCACGCGTGATCCTGATGGAGACGAGCGCTGCGTCGCTTGTAACTTGTGTGCGGTGGCATGTCCGGTAGGGTGTATCTCATTACAAAAAGCCGAGCGTGAAGATGGACGCTGGTATCCAGAGTTTTTTAGAATTAACTTCTCACGCTGTATCTTTTGTGGATTGTGTGAAGAAGCCTGTCCAACGACAGCGATTCAAATGACCCCAGATTTTGAGCTGGGTGAATATAAGCGCCAAGATTTGGTCTATGAAAAAGAGCATTTGCTCATTTCAGGACCAGGTAAATACCCTGATTATAACTATTATCGTGTGACAGGTATGGCGGTAGCAGATAAACCAAAAGGTGCAGCACAAAACGAATCTGCACCGATTGATCTAAGGAGCTTGCTACCATGATGAATATTTTGAACCATCCTGAACTGGCTGGGTTTTATTCACTGGCGGCAGTGGCAATATTTGCCAGTCTGCGCGTCGTGACTCAGGCCAATCCAGTGCATGCTATCTTATCGATGATTGTATCGTTGCTGGCAATTGCTGGGATATTCTTTGTATTAGGAGCGCCGTTTGCAGGTGCGCTAGAGATTGTTGTTTATGCTGGTGCCATTATGGTGCTATTTGTTTTCGTTATCATGATGCTGAACTTGGGCATGAGTAATGATGAGCGCGAAGAGCGTTGGCTCGATGCTGGTACTTGGGCGATACCGACAGGATTGACGATAATCATTGCCGTTGTGCTCTATGCAATGATTGGTATGGGTCATGATGAAGCCGTTATGATGGGTGGCACGACTATCTCTGCCAAAGCAGTCGGTACGGTGCTATTTACCAAATATATCATGCTGGTTGAAATTGCAGCTTTGTTACTACTAGCGGCTTTGGTGGCGGCATATCATTTGGGTAAAGAGTCGATTGATGAAGAGATCGTCGATCATGCGAGTCAAGACTTTCAGCCAAGTGTAGGCAGTATCAAACAATACGATAATGACAGTGCGCTTACACAGCATGATGGCGTAGAAATGGCTAAGCCCTACGAATATAAAGATGTTGACCCGCATGACTATGTTGGTATGAAGATAGGCATGAACACAGGTGCGAACAAAGTGACGCGCAAGGAGGCAGACTAATGGTACTAGCAGCAAGCGTGGCACAAGAGGTGTCAAACGTGCCGTTTGCCCACGAGGTGGCAGGCTTAGTACAGCCAGTTGCTGAGGCGCAAAATGTACTGGGTATGATACCCATGAGCCATGGGCTGATTTTGGCAGGTATTTTATTTGCCATCGGTCTGTGCGGCGTCATGGTACGACGTAACTTCTTATTTATGCTCATGAGTCTTGAGATCATGATGAATGCGGCAGCACTAGCATTTGTCGTGGCAGGTAGTCGCTGGGTCGATCCAGACGGGCAGATTATGTTTATCTTTATTTTGACCTTGGCCGCGGCTGAAGCGTCGATTGGTCTGGCAATATTATTGCGTTTTTATCATCAGCGTGGGCATCTCGATGTCGATAGCGCCAATGAGATGAAAGGATGATGTCATGAGTTTATTACCATTAACCTTTATATTCCCGCTCATTGGCTTTTTGATTTTAGCCTTTATGCGCGACAAACTATCAGAGACGGTCGCAGCGATTGTCGGCGTGGGTAGCATGCTGTTATCAGCATTATGTACGCTAGTCGTTAGCTATACCTTTTTGACCACCAATCCAGCTGGAACGGTAATTGAAGTTCCGCTATGGACATGGTTCCAAGTTGGCGACTTTGCGCCGCATTTTGGCTTGAGCTTTGATGGTCTTGCATTGACTATGACAGGCATCATTACTGGGATTGGCTTTTTGATTCATCTGTTTGCCTCTTGGTATATGAAAGGCGACACTGGCTTTGCCCGTTTCTTTAGCTATATGAACTTGTTTGTGGCCAGCATGCTGTTACTGGTACTCGCAGATGATTTGTTCTTGCTATATCTTGGCTGGGAAGGCGTGGGTATCTGTTCGTACTTATTGATTGGTTATTATTACCATGACAGAGCCAACGGTCGCGCCGCGATGAAAGCCTTTACGGTTACGCGTGTTGGTGATGTGTTCTTAGCCTTCGGTTTGTTCTTATTATTCCGCGAATTCGGTACGCTTAATATTCAAGAGATTATTACGCGCGCGCCAGAAGTGTTCGATATCAATAATCCAACGATGATACTTACCACGATGATGTTGGTCGGCGGCGCAATGGGTAAATCAGCGCAGTTGCCACTACACACATGGCTTGCTGATGCGATGGCAGGTCCAACACCCGTATCGGCATTGATTCACGCGGCAACAATGGTAACGGCTGGCGTTTATCTGATTGCCCGCTTGCATCCATTGTTTGAGTTGACCCCAGGCATCTTATTATATTGGGTTGGTGGCGTCGGGGCATTGACGCTGGTCGTTGCTGGATTCTGTGCGCTCGCGCAAACAGACATCAAACGTATCCTTGCGTATTCAACCATGAGTCAAATTGGCTATATGTTCTTAGCGCTTGGCGTGGGTGCGTGGCAAGGGGCAATCTTCCATTTGATGACCCATGCTTTCTTTAAAGCATTATTATTCTTATCATCAGGTGCGGTTATTCTTGCGGTACATCATGAGCAAGATATCTTTAAAATGGGCGGTCTGCGTAAAAAGATACCATTGGTATTTTGGTGTTATATCATTGGTGGCGGTGCGCTCGCGGCGATACCTTGGGTTACCGTTGGTTTTTATTCTAAAGAAGCGATTCTTTGGGAAACTTATGCCACAGGTCACTTAGTACTATTCTATATGGGTGTGTTCGGCGCATTCTTAACCGCAATCTATACGTTCCGTATGATTTGGATCATATTCTTCGGTGAAGAAAAAACCCATGCGCACAAGCTATCAGGGGTGTCGTACTGGTTACCTTTATCGGTATTACTTGTATTGTCTACCGCTGTTGGTGCATGGATTACGCCGCCACTGCAAGGCGTATTGCCAGAGAGCGTGGGTCACTTATTAGAAGTCGCGGGTCAAGACCATGCTAAGCACACCGCAGAGTATATCGCGATGGGTGCGATGGTGGCCGGTTTGATATTGGCAGCACTATTATATGTCGTCAATAAAGGTCGCATGCTCATGAGCTTTAAGCGCTCACGTATTGGCGGGGCGCTATATCATTGGTGCTATCACGGCCTAGGTTTCGATGCGCTATACGATATAATTTTTGTAAAACCCTTTTTGTTCATCGGCCGCTTATTAAAAGCCGACCCTATCGATAAAACGTGGCTATTCTTGCCTAAGCTGGCTTCGGCAGGTAATAAAGTATTGTCTGCGACGCAAACAGGGTCTCTTCGAGGTTATGCCACAAGCTTTGGCTTGGGTATGGCTGTATTGCTGGTGCTGGTAATGATAACGGTGGTGTAAAGATGATGGAGTTACAACAAACGTGGATGCTGCCAGCATTAATCGCAATTCCTTTTATTGCAGGATTGCTATGCTGGTTGGTGGAGCGATTTAATAAACGTCTGCCGCGCTGGATTGCCTTGATCGGTATGATGTTGACCTTTGCTTTGTCATTAGTACTTTGGCAGCAGGGTGATTTTAGCGGTATGAGTAAGCAGATCATCGCGCCAGATGCTGCCGTGCCTTGGGTCGCTGAATTTAGTGTGCCGTGGATACCGAGCTTTGGTATTAGCTTTCACTTGGCGTTAGATGGTTTGTCACTGATGATGGTAGTCTTAACAAGCTTGCTTGGTGTGGCAGCTGTTGCCTGTTCGTGGAATGAGATTCAGCGCCGCGTTGGCTTTTTCCACCTAAACTTGCTATGGAGTTTGGGCGGCGTTATCGGGGTTTTCTTAGCGATTGATCTGTTCTTATTCTTCTTCTTTTGGGAGATGATGCTGGTTCCTATCTATTTCTTGATCGCGCTTTGGGGTCATGATGTGGTTGGCAAAACCAAAGAATATGCCGCAACCAAATTCTTTATCTATACCCAAGCGTCTGGGCTTATCATGCTCATCGGTATTTTGGTATTGGTCATTATCAGCTACGCCCAAACTGGGGTGGTCAGCTTTAACTATAATGACTTGCTTGGTACGTCACTTGGCGGCTGGGAATATCCCATCATGCTGTGCTTCTTCATTGGTTTTGCGGTGAAGTTGCCTATTGTACCTTTTCATGGCTGGTTGCCAGATGCGCATGCGCAAGCACCAACGGCAGGTTCGGTGGATTTGGCAGGTGTGCTCATTAAGACGGCTGCCTATGGTTTGATTCGTTTTGTGTTGCCGCTATTCCCAGTAGCGTCACAAGAGTTTGCACCGATAGCTATAACTCTAGGTACGATTGGTATCTTCTACGGTGCTTGGCTCGCGTTTATGCAGACCGACATGAAGCGTTTGCTAGCGTATACCAGTATCTCGCATATGGGCTTTGTGGTATTAGCAATCTATGCTGGAACATTGCTCAGCTTACAAGGTCTGATGATTCAGATGCTTGCTCATGGCTTGAGCTCAGCCGCACTATTTATCATGGCAGGGCAGCTATATGAGCGTCTGCATACACGTGATTTGACCTTGATGGGTGGTATGTGGGGACAGTTCCGTTACTATGCACCGATATTGATGTTCTTCTGTGCGGCGTTGCTTGGTATTCCAGGTACAGGTAACTTCATTGGCGAGTTCATGATTTTATTTGGCTCATTTGCTCAGTATCCTGTGTTTGTGGTATTTGCGACATTCAGCTTGGTGCTTGCAGGTCTATACTCGCTTATTTTGATTCATCGCGCGTTATTTGGTGAAAACAACATCGCTGCATTGGCAGAGCGAGAGACTAAGTCACATGGTTTGCCTGCACGTAGATTAAAAGATTTGGGCAAGCGCGAGCTGTCATTACTATTGATGTTAGCGGCTGGTTTGGTATGGCTCGGATTATATCCACAGCCGTTCCTTGATACCTCAAGTCACGCGATGCAGTGGATCAACAATGCATATATATACAGTCAAGTGACACAGGTAGATGCGTCGCAAATGCTTGATGTAATGGAGGCACGTTAAGTCATGAATGAGATTACAATGAATGATTTGATAGGGCTTGTGCCTTACGCGCCGATTATCGCCGTAGTGATTACGGTACTCGTGGTGATGATTGCCATCACTATCAAGCGCTCGCATATGGTCACTGGTACAATCACCGTAGTCGGTTTGAATATTGCTCTGGTTACGTTACTTGGGCAAATGACGGGCTTTATTGAAAGCGGTGCTATTGCGCCAAATGCTGAGCAGTTATTTGTGATTGATAACTTTGCTCAGTTCAATATGGTGATAGTTCTAGTTTGTGCCTTGGCGTGTTGTACGCTATCGTATGCGTACTTGGCCGATCTAAAAGACAATAAAGAAGAGCTATACTTGCTCATGCTGCTGTCGACCATTGGTGCATTACTCATGGTAAGCGCGCAGCATATGGCATCATTCTTTATGAGTCTTGAGATGCTGTCAGTGCCTTTATATGGTTTGCTCGCTTATACTTATATGCGTAACCGCTCGCTTGAGTCAGGACTAAAATATCTAGTATTGTCGGCGACAGCGTCAGCGACTTTACTCATGGGTATGGCCTTTATCTATGCAGAAGTAGGCTCGTTGGCATTTAAGCCAATCAGCATGGTATTGGGCAATATTTTTGAATCGCCACTACTGATATTGGGTGCGGCGATGATGATGTTTGGTATCGCCTTTAAACTCTCGGCTGCGCCCTTTCATATGTGGACGCCAGATGTTTATGAAGGCGCGCCTGTCCCTATTGCGACCTTTTTGGCGTCTGTCTCAAAAGTTGCCATGATGGCGCTGGCGGTTCGATTCTTAATCGATACCTCTTTATTGGCATTGCCATCGGTGCAAATGTTATTAATGGTGATGGCAACCTTGTCTATCTTGGTAGGTAACTTGTTAGCTGTGCGTCAGACCAGCCTCAAACGTCTATTGGGTTATTCATCCATTGCCCATATGGGTTATGTGATGATCGTCATCGTCAGTATTGGCGCTGCTGCTGATAGCATTTCTAGTATGTATATGGCGGTGTATGCCTTTACGTCTATCGGTGCCTTTGGTGTGGTGACATTGATGTCGAGTCCATATCGCCTATCTGGTGAGGCTGATGAGCTGACACATTATCAAGGGCTATTCTGGCGTCGTCCAGTATTGACGGCCGTGATGACAATCATGATGCTGTCGCTGGCTGGTATTCCATTGACCGCAGGCTTTATCACCAAGCTATTTGCGATATTGGCTGCTGTACAAGGAACCAACTGGTTCTTAGCAGCGATGATTATCCTAGGTAGTGCGATTGGTCTATTCTACTACTTGCGCGTGTTACTCACACTGTTCAAGCGTCCTAAGCAGTTCATCGAGTTTGACGTGTCCGGACAATGGGGTATTCGTACCGGCGGTATTATGGTTATTGCGGTGACGGCCATTATCCTGTTCTTTGGTATTTTGCCAAATAGTATGATCGAATGGGCAAGCTTGGCTCGTATTTGGTAGATTCAATGATTTATGCGATAAGATAAGCCATTTGTTGCTTATCTGTTGTTACGGTTAAAAAACCAAGATGCGCCCGCTTTATGATAAGCTTGGCGCATCTTTTTTTGCTTAATTTTTGTCTTTGGCAAACTTATCTTATAAAAATACCATTTAATAAAATATGAGTGATGAACAGTTATGAGTGATAATATTCAAACGGTAACGGTGCTCAGCAAAACCACATGGACGCCAAATTTATTTAGCTTTACCGTCAGCCGTCCTGATAGTTTTAAGTTTACTGCCGGACAGTTTGTGCGCTTGGGTGTCAATCCGAGTCAATTAAAATATTACCAACAGGTTGAGGCAAGTGATGAAGTCTCTAATGAAGCATTGAATGAAGATATCTTTCGAGCGTATTCGATTGTGTCTTCGCCATTCGATGAGGTGCTAGAGTTTTTCTCCATTGTGATTCCTGATGGTGCCTTTACTTCACAGCTGCAACATCTACAAGTGGGCGATGAGTTACTGCTTAATACCATGCCATTTGGATTCTTAACGTTAGCGCGTTATCAAAAACCATTGCCAAAGGATTTGTGGCTGCTCGCGACAGGGACTGGTCTTGCACCGTTTTTGTCGATGCTACAAGACCTAAAGACATGGGAAGATTACGAGCATATCGTGCTAGCCTATAGCGCACGCTCGACGGATGAGCTTGCGTACGTTGAGCAAATCGAGCGCTTGCAAGACGATTTTGGCTCGCTGGTTGATAATCCTGCAAAGCTGATTTTCATTCCTATCGTCACCCGAGAGACTGTCGACGGCGCGTTATCAGAGCGTCTGCCAAAGCTGTTATTAGAAGGCACGTTGCAAGCGCGTGCGGGTATCGATTTGGATGTCGATACGACGCATGTCATGCTATGTGGTAACCCAGATATGGTGGATGATACCAAAGAGGCGTTAAAGACATTGGGTCTGGTGATGAATCGCCGCGGTGAGGGTAATATCGCTGTTGAGAACTATTGGTAGGGGCAGCTAACGATTGTCTCATTTAATAAAAAACGCTGCATCTATCAGGCCAATAACCTGTGAGATGTAGCGTTTTTTTGGAGACATCGTTTATGGATCGTTATTCTTGGCTGGGTTCGGTGGCATCGTCTACAGGGTTGATAGGGCCTTGCATCAATTGCGGCTCATCATCGTCGCTAATGATATCTTCGTTATTGCTTGAGGCCAATAAGTCACGATAGTTAATCTGCGCCTTCAAAACCATTTGCTCTTCTTCAAGCTTTCCATAGTTGACCTGTACTTTATACAACGTACTCATGATCTTTTTGTTGTTTTTTAGCCAGCGGTTAATATCGAGGTAAATCACTTCATCTTTTGGGCGAGCAATATTGACGTAGGAGAGAATAAAGCCCAATGGGTCTTTTTTGAGGACGCTATGATAAAACCAAATAGCAAGCTTGATCCCTTGGCGCTTAACAAAAGACTCGCAGCGTAGATTTAATATATCGGTATACGTCTGCTGACCAAACACAAAACGTTGGACATTACGATCGAGCTGCACATGTATCAAACTAAAGTTACTGGCCACTTCAGCGTAAATACCGCCAGCATCAACCGTGCAGTATAAGCGAAACCAGTCATCATGCATTTCAACACGCAGCTCTAGTATGGCTTTTACATTATCCGTCACAAAGCTTTGTAGCGCCTCGTTGACGTATTTTTGTGCGACTGGTAGGGATATCTCATCTTCGAGTTTGTCTGTCGTTTTATGATAGATGTCTTTAACCGATTGAGCGATACGCTCCCAACCACTATCAAGTGATTCGTCAAAACGATAGCCGATGTTCTCAAAGAACTCGTCAAAACTGTCTGAATTATTCACGTTATCAAAGTCGCTCAAACTTATTATCCTTATAATTATAGGGCTTAGCACCAGCGTTTTAAAACAGTATATAACAAATACCGTGGCTTCAAAATGGACACATGCGTTTTATGACAATTCATTTGATATCATAAAGACGATACCTGTTTTATAACATTTTTAGTGATAGGAATTTGTTTTAAGTAGATGAAAGGTTGTAAACACTGACTGATTAGCGCCATCTCTCGACCCTATCGGTTGGGCTAGCGACATAGTTTTATGTCATGTTATGATAGCGCCGACATATATCGTGCATATCACTACATGCTCATTCATAAACCATACGCCTTACCTATCAGCTGAGACCCATTGTGGCCTATATCAAAGACTCACAGAGCTACCATTTTTCGGCGCAGCCTCCCAAGCGTGATGTGAGCTTACCTGTAGCGGTCGTCATTGCGGTCGCCATACACGTGTTGATTATTTTTGGCATCAGCTTTTCGATGGGTAAAGACCCTGCGGCCATGATGCAGGATGTGGCAAAGGCGCTCACCGATAATATGCAGCCAAACGAAGACGCGCATTTTATTGCCAACGCCTCACAAGAAGGCGGCGGCACCATAGAGGAGCGGCTGAGACAAGAGAATGACCAAATGAGTCCATTGTCTGCTGAGCAAATGAGCGAGACACAAGACGTCATCAATCTACAGCGCCAAGTTCGACAGCAGCGCTACCAAGAGAGCTATCTGCGCACCACGTTAAGCTGGCGTCAGGCGAGCGTAGAGTCGGATAATGATAGCAAACAAGCACAAGATGACATCATGGCACAAGAAGCGCGTCTGCGTAAGCAAATCGCTACTTTAGAAGCGCAATTGTCTCAACGTCAGCAAGTCTATGCGACCAAATCCAAAGTGGTCACTATGGATAGTAACTCGACCACGCGCGGGGCAGCAGCTGACTATATCAATACCTTCCGTGAGCATGTCGAGCGTGTCGGCAATCTGCATTATCCTGTGCAAGCACGGGCGCAAGGCATTACGGGTGAAGTGCGGCTCATGGTCATCATTAGTAATAATGGCAATATTAAAGCCATTCGTCTGCTAGAAAGCTCAAATTCGACGATACTGGATGAGGCCGCAAAACAGTCAGTACGACAAGCAGCACCTTTTGGACAATTTACCAAAGAGATGAGTGATATTGTCGAGTTACGACTGATACGTACTTATCGCTATAGCGACGAAGTGGATGTCACCTACTAACGCCACAAAACGAAAACTACAAAACTAAAGCGATAAAAAATCAGTGACACGATAAATAAACATAGAATATCAACGAATACGTCATAATATTTGACGACAATAATTAAGATTAATCGACACCCAAATTTATAACACACCGCTATCGAGTAAAGAGTTAGTATGGAATTTTTAGGTTTTACAGTAGATGTTGCAACGCTCACCAGCAATGCATTAGAGATAGTCATCAAGGTGGCTTTGGCAATACTTATATTTATCGTTGGACGTTGGCTTGCCAAAAAAGCCGTCGACTTTTTTGGCCGTCTCATGGCGCGTAGTCATTTAGATGAAACAGTCTCTGGCTTTTTAAGCCGTCTGTTGTATGGCGTGCTATTGGTTGTCGTAGTCTTAGCCGCACTTAGCAAAGTTGGCGTACAGACCACCTCGGTCGTTGCTATCTTGGGCGGTGCCGCGGTTGCAGTTGGTTTGTCACTAAAGGATCAATTATCAAATTTTGCCGCTGGCATTATGATCGTGACTTTTCGCCCATTTGTACGCGGTGATTATGTGCAAATCAGCAGCTATACGGGTACAGTGACAGAGATTACCTTGGTCAACACGCATCTAACGACCATTAACAATCATGACATCATTATTCCTAACAGCGACATCACAACCTCAGCGGTGGTCAACTATACAGCACTACCCAATCGTCGCGTCGATATCACCGTGGGCATTGGCTATGATGCAGATATCAAAACGGCCAAAGATCTGATGCTGAGCCTCGCCAGAAATAACCCGTTGTCTTTCACCGATCCTGAGCCTATTGTACGAGTGACCAATCTTGGTGACAATTCAGTTGATTTGACATTGAACGTATGGACGACCAATGCTGATTGGTGGACCATGCAGTGCCAGTTACTTGAGCAGTTCAAACACGCGTTGGATGATGAGGATATTGAGATTCCATTCCCGCAGCGCAGTATCCATGTCAAAGGTTTGGATCAAATGATCAATCAAATGGGTCAAGCACAAAAGCTGCCGACCACTAAAGATTGATTAAGACTGAATTAAAGATAGGGATTTGGTAGGTTTAGGGCTGCCAAAATCTCAATCTCAAAGCGCTCCATTTCATCTTGCTCAGCCTCTCCGAGCTCATGATCAAAACCCAGTAGGTGCAGCACGCCATGTATCAGTAAATGACTGATGTGCTGCACCACGGTTTTGTCTTGCTCTTGTGCCTCACGTACCATGACCTCATGACAGATAATAAGCTCACCAAGAGACAGTGTTGGCATTAGTCCGATGATGGCGACAGGCAACTCACTTGGATAAGACAAAATATTGGTCGCATAGTCCTTACCACGTGCCTCTAAATTGAGGGCTTGGCCTTCGATTTCATCTGTGATATATATATCCAAGGTTTTAGGTTTTTCTTGCCACAGCTCAGAATCGATATCTGCAAAGTAGGGTAGCGTCAGCCCTTCATTGATGCGCGCGTTCATATAATCTAAAGTTGCCATCATGACAGATAATAGATACTTACGATCATAAAATTTATCCAATACTTCGTCACTGATACTATCGGCTGCATTAATATCCAGTGCTACCAAGCTGTCATCATCATTAGTAGCACTATGATCTTGGTGGCTATTATTACTGTCAAATTGGTTCATATCGTTGTCCTGTTTTATTATAAATGGGCGTGTTTAGTTGGCTATACCCAATCTAGACCATGCCTCACCCAAGTAATGCTAAACCTAAGCAGTCTCTGCCAAGAAAAAACCGGACTACTTTAGTAATCCGGTTTTTCTATGCAATATAAATCTTTATAGTAAATTGTTCTAGCTTTATTATAGTTGATCCAATTTAAGAGCGGTACAAGGCAACCGAGTGCAGATGTATATGTCATACTTCAAGCGAGGTTAACGCTATAACGCTTTTATAGTGGATTGACTATATTAGATCTCTTGCAAAAGTACCAGCTCATTGACTTCCACTGACGGAGTTACAAGGGCTGACGATGACTTATGCAAGAAGTCTATTATAGTTTGGCAGCAGCATTAGCCACAGCTTGTCTACGTTCTTGTTCTTTGATACGTTCAAACTTACGTTTTTCTTCTAGAGCCATTTGCTCTTCATCGTACACGTCATACGCTTCAACGATTTGTTGTACCAACTGATGGCGTACCACGTCTTTTGAATCAAATTTGGTGATGTGAATCTCTTCGATGTCTTTTAAGATATGCATTGCCTGCGCGAGACCTGACTTATGACCGCGCGGCAAATCGACCTGCGTGATGTCACCAGTAATCACTGCACGTGAGCCAAAGCCTAGACGTGTCAAAAACATTTTCATCTGTTCAGGCGTCGTGTTCTGTGCTTCATCCAAAATGACAAATGAGTTATTGAGCGTACGACCACGCATATACGCAAGCGGGGCGATTTCGATGATTTGTTTTTCGATCATCTTGCCAACTTTCTCAAAACCTATCATCTCATAGAGCGCGTCATACAATGGACGCAAGTAAGGGTCAATTTTTTGCGTCAAATCACCAGGCAAGAAGCCTAGTTTTTCGCCAGCTTCTACGGCTGGACGTACTAGCAAGATACGCTCAATCTCGTTACGCTCTAGCATATCGACTGCACAAGCGACCGCAAGATAGGTTTTACCAGTACCAGCAGGGCCAATACCAAACGACACATCAGAGCTTAAGACGTTTTTTACATAGCGCTGCTGGTTGCCACCGCGCGGTATGATGCGACCTTTGCGCGTACGCAGACTGACGGGCGTAAACTCATTGGCCTCATCTGATTCTGCATCCTCGATATCATCATCCTGCTCATCGTCGTCCATATCCTCATCACGCGAGATGCTAGATTGAATAATCAGATGCAGCTCTTCTGCGCTGATATCCTTGGTGTTTTGGGCTTCATCGACCATCTTGTAGATGATACGTTCACCGCGCTCGACAGCGGTCACATCGCCACTTAAGCAAAAATCGCCTTGGCGTTGCATGATTTTGATATCGAGGCGTTCTTGGATGTATTTCATGTGGTTGTTATATTCGCCAAGTACGGTTTTGAGCTGTGCTGGCGTTAGGGATTCAAACTTTATACGGCGGCTCATGGTATCAGTCAAGCGATTATCCTTGTATTGTGTGCCCGGCGCTGTGATTTCATTTTGATAGCGTCACGGGTTTCAGAGATAAAGTAGTTAGTAGCGTTATATGGGTGTTGAGTAGTTATAGTAAATACTAAAAATGACGGTAATATTATTGTTGGTTTTGTGGAAGATAATAAATAAAAGTCTTGCCTTCATTATGGTAGAGAATTTTTAAAATTCAAGCGATACATTGAGCAGATAGCGTTGTTTTTGTATGTCGATTGCAATCAACACACTACTCTAAATCGAGCCAATGGCATATCTATTAAGTTCATTTATCGGTTAGATAACATCATCAGTGAAAAGTAACGCTCGCATTGAAATATTAATAAGTTAAGTTTTTACTGATTTTACTAATATAAACCTTGCTTGCGATGAGGATGGACGAACGATTTGTCTACGGTTAAGAGCGCAGCATGATAGGCAATTTGTGGTAATCTATGAGCGATATTACAGCACTTAATCGCTAAAGACGTGTCTGCCCAACAATTATAATAGGAACAACAACGATGCAAGAGACAGGTTCACCTTTATCCAATTCTAAAAGCCTACCTGAAAGAAGAGAAGCAATCACCGACCAGCAAGTGCTTATCGTCGGTGGCGGTCATGTCGGTTTGTCTTTTGCCTTACTACTGGCGCATCACGGCATTGCTAGCACGCTATTAGAAAAAAACCGTTATCCAACCATCAGTCCGACCGATGACCGTACGCGCAGTCATTATTTGGACAGTCGTAATACAGCGTTATCTCGGCGTACGGTACAGATCTATCAAGAGATTGGATTGTGGGATGAATTGCAAAGCCATGCCTGCCGAATTGATAGCGTGCAAATTAGTGAGCAAGGTAGCTTTGGGCGCGCACAGCTCAACAAAGCCGAGGAGAAAGTAGAGTCGTTTGGACAAGTCATTGAGAACGCGTGGCTAGGGCGTAAGCTCTTATTAGCCGCACAGCAGTCACCACTTATTACCTTGATTGATAATGCCAGCGTTAATACCGTTGCCCAACAAGTGGATGGCGTGATGCTGAGCTTTAGCAACGATGACGCAGCAGAAAACGAGCAACAGCTACAAGCCAGCGTGTTAGTCGCTTGTGATGGGCGCGATTCTACGGTACGTCAGTTGTTAAATATCGGCACCACAACCTATGACTATCAGCAAACCGCTATCGTTGGTGTGGTAGAGACCGATAGACCGCATGAGCATGTAGCGATTGAGCGTTTTAGCCCAGCAGGGCCGCTAGCTGTGCTGCCACTGACAGATCCAGAGGGCGACGGCAATGACACCTATCAACAAGGTTATAGACGATCTGTGGTTTGGGTCTGTCCAACAGGTGAAGAAACCAAATATCTAGAAGACGACGCGCAGTTCTTGCAGACGCTACAGCAAGCGTTTGGACAACGCGCGGGCACGTTTGTCGCCGCTGGTCGCCGCGGCGCGTATCCGTTATCGCGTGTGCTAGCAGATAAGCAGGTCGAGGGTCGCTGCGTTATCATGGGCAATGCCGCTCATACTTTGCATCCTGTCGCGGGTCAAGGCTTTAATCTTTGTATGCGAGATGCTCATGTATTGGCGCAAATGATGAGCGCACAAGTGCTCAAAGGCGAAGACATCGGTAATGCACAACTACTAAAGCGCTATGAAAAAGCGCGTCAAACGGATCAAAAGCGGGTGATTCGATTCTGTGATGCCGTGGTACATGGCTTTACCCATCCTAATCCCGCCATTAAGTTTGTACGTAATATGGCATTACTGGCCTTTGATAAATTGCCAAATATCAAGCCATTGGTGGCAACCTACGCGATGGGTTTAAAGTCATAGCGCTATAGTTAATCCTCTTTAAAAGAGTGACAGCGTTAACCTCGCTTGCAGTATTGCCTATACATCTGCACTCGGTTGCCTTGTCTCTCTTTTAAACTGAATCAACTATATGTAATTGAGATTGATAATAAGCATTCTAATATTGAGCAATATTGAGAGACACCTTATGAAAAACAATCATACGCTGATTATCGGTGGCGGTATCGTTGGCGCGACGCTCGCGCTAAAGCTTGCGCAGCACAAAATGCCAGTGACCTTGGTTGATGCCTGTCCTGCGCGTGACGAGTCTGCGTGGCAAGCGGTGCTAAGCAAACGTGACGCGCGTGTCTATGCGCTTAGTTTGGCGAGTATTAATTTGCTTACAGAGGTTGGCGCGTGGCAACACATTACCGCATCCAAGCGTAAAGCCGACTATTCGCAAATGCAGGTTTGGCAGTTGAACGGCATGGGCGAGCTATTATTTGGTGACAGTCATGACCAAAGCGCTGCGCCTGAGATACTCGGTAGTATGGTGGAGCCAGCCGTTATTGAGCACGCCTTATGGCAGCGTTTGCATAAAGCGGATGTCAGCGACTATCTGACCGTTATCGCTGGGCATAAAGTGGTCAATATGGACTGGCTAGGTGCACAGCAAGGTTACCGTGTGACCTTGGATGATGGGACAGCGATTGATGCGCGTCTGTTGGTTGGTGCTGATGGGCGTGGCTCATTTGTCCGTCAACAAGCAGGCATTGGACTTGATACGCTCGATTATAATCAAACCGCGATTTGCTGTGCGATTCAAACAGAGAAACCACATCAAGCGACTGCTCGTCAAGCCATGTTGCCAACGGGGACGCTAGCGCTCTTGCCGCTAGCGGATATTACTGATGACGATAAGGCAAATCCACAACATTGGCAATCTATCGTATGGACCTTGCCGCGCAATCAGGCATTGGCATTGATAGAGGAAGACGACCGCTTTATCGCAGATAAACTCGCAGCGGCAAGTCATTACGAGCTGGGTGCTATAAAGCAGATTGAGTCCATCGCCAGTTTTCCTTTAGCAGCACAACAAGCAAAAAACTACGTCGCTGATAACTTGGTACTCATCGGTGATGCCGCCCATGGCGTGCATCCGCTAGCAGGCCAAGGGTTGAACCTCGGTATGCTAGATGTAAAAGTGTTGTGTGAGCAGTTGATGCATGACTTTACCCGTAGTGGCGGCACGCTGTGGGGCAGTAATCAAACGCTGCGTCATTATGAGCGCTCGCGTCGTCCGCATAATAGCCTGATGATGCACAGCTTTTCGGCACTGAATTGGTTGTTTGCAGGGTCGCTTGCTCAAGTGCGCCCCGTGCAGCAAATTCGTAATGAAGCCATGTACCGCGTCGGCAAAATCAAACCGTTGATGCGCTTGTTTGCAAAGCAGGCGAGTGGAATTTAGGGACAATAGCTTAAGGATGAGTAGCTTATGAATATTAAATCATTGAATATAGTGACGGTTGCTATAAGCACTTTATTGTTAATAGGCTGTCAAACCACAACCAGTGCGCCACCTAGCGATATACCTCAGATTGATAATATTGTTACTTTGATACCGGATATTCCTGATTCAGATGGCGATGGCGTACTTGATGATATAGACGAGTGTCCTGAAACGCCACCTAGCGTAGTGGTTGATGCTAAAGGCTGTCTTATAGAGGTCTATACCAGTGGGCTTGAAATGGAATTTAACGGCTTTTTCCCGCCAATGAGCAGTCAATTACCTGCTATTTATAATGAAGATTTTATAACTATGGTAAAAAGTCTCAATGAGTATCCAAAAGCTAATGTTTTTATTTTTGGTCATGTAGCAGCAAATGAAATTAATCAAGACTCTTTAGCGCGCAATCGGGCGCTTATCGTCAAGAATACTTTAGCATCGCAGCATGGAATTGATGCTAAGCGTATGCGTACTTATGATTGCTCAAATAATATTTTTGTTGAAAATACAGATAATATAGATCGTAACTTTAAAGCGCTTAATAATGAAAGTATTGAGTCAAAACACAGCCGAGTAACCTTAAAGGCCAGCAGTTCAGTACAGGACTTAACGAATCTTGAATATGACTATTATATAGAAATATATGGTGAGTACGCTAAGTACTGTGAGCTCTTCGAATAATAACGACTGATTTTCATCAACCTTTAAAAGTTAACCTTATCCCAACGCCGAAAAAAATACCATCAGCACTGGCGAGACAATATTAATCAAAAAGCCAAAACTAATCGCCAGTGGCACCACTTTTAGACCGCCAGATTGTTGAATAATAGGCAAGGTAAAGTCTAAGCTCGTTGCGCCGCCAAGCCCCACCGCAGCCGAAGGATATTTGCGCATAAATACAGGAATGAATAGCAGCGCAAAAAATTCCCGTATCAAATCATTAAATAGCGCGACACTGCCCCATACCGCGCCGTAAGCATCGGTCATGACAATCGCGGATAGCGAATACCAACCAAACCCCGACGCCATTGCCAAGCCTTTCGTCCACGACACATCGGTAAATAGTAAGGCAAACACAAGCCCACCAACCAACACCGATAGCGTAAAAATAACGCTCATCTCGACGCCGCGCTTATTGAGCATGACTTCTTTGAGCGTAATGCCTGAACCCTTTAAGCCAATACCGACCAGCAAAATCAAAATCATCAGCATGGCGGTCATGGTGTTTTCAGGCGGCATATAACCTGCCGGTAAAAAATAACCAATCACCATGCCAATCACGACACAAACCACTTGTGCCAAGCTACCGCGGATACTGACGCGGTGCTCTTTAGATTTGACGCTTGGTTTTTTGGCATGCCATGGTCGTACGCGGTCAAATACCATCAGTGCAAACAATCCTGTGCCTATTGTCAATATGGATAAGACAGTCACGTACAGTGCAATTTCGCCAACTTGATTACCCAGCCCTTCTACCTGTGATAGCTCAATACCGATCAGTGCCAAGATAAGATAGACTAAATAAGACAAGCCTGTATCGGCAAGTTTGGTCATGGTTGGGTTAGACGGAATGGCAAAGCCAATAAACATTGGCATCAAGACCAAAACGAGGGTAATTAGGCTTTGCATGGTGGTCAGCTCGCAGCGATTTTAACAAGACATTTTAGTAAGCTTGCGATTGTACCATAACCCTGACCGAATACTAAAAACCCACTAGGTAGCCTACATTGATTGATATTTTGTGAGCTGATAGGACTTGCGACAAGTCAATCAATCTCTGCTATTGGCTGACTTTTTCTAGAACGTTGATGTGCACACTGCTCCGTCAAGCAATCAACGTTTTCCACATATTGTTTAGCGTTTTCGATATATTTATAGATTGAGCAGAGGAGATATGTTGCTGATATGGCTCACGCTGCGGCTCAACCACACTTGCCCGAGGTATATCCGATAGCTTTGGATAATCATGGCGATAATGTCCGCCGCGACTCTCCATACGCTGATAAGCAGACTGAATAATTAAGGTCGCTAAAGCAAGCTGTCTGGTTAATTGAAAATATGCCAGCTCATGTATGTTCGTGGGGCTGTCATTTTTAATGATATTTTGTTGTCCAAGCTCAGTACTGGCAAGCGAAACTTGCCACTTTTGTATTTGGGTTAATGCTTGTTCTAATTGTCCCGCGCTACGGGTGATACCCATGTTAGTGGTCATGAGCACTTTTAGTGCGGCAGTGATTTTGGTCATGTCCGCCTCAGCGCCAGATAGCTTGTCATCATTGTCATATTCGGACGCTGTAAATAACGTATCAGTCAAAATAATTGACTGCGCATCTGTGAGCGTAGGCACTGACCAAGATTCAATGACGGATTGATTTATGTCACGATAAGCATCATTACCTATCTTCTCTGCGTTTGCTAAACGGGTGACATACTGAGGCAAATGGTCTGCGATATTACGACCAACCACCACGCACTCCAACAACGAATTACTTGCTAAGCGGTTCGCCCCATGTAGCCCTGTATAAGCGACTTCACCAGCCGCATAAAGTCCTGGTACATCCGTCAATCCATTGGCATCAGTCACCACACCGCCACAGCTATAATGCGCAGTCGGGGCAACTGGAATAGGATCTGTCGTGATATCAATCCCGAGCGTTAATAGCGTTTGGTAAATCTGCGGGAAATGCGCTTTTATAAAGTCAGTGGCTAAGTGACTGACATCAAGATGCACGTAGCCAAGCCCGTTGTTATCAATCTGCGCGGCTATCGCCCGAGCGACGATATCGCGCGGTGCCAATTCAGCACGGGCATCCACGTCCAACATAAAGCGGACACCCGTCTTTGGACAATATAACCGTCCCCCTTCACCGCGCAGTGCCTCAGATATCAAAAAGCTGCTGTCATCTAGCGCTAAGCCTGTTGGGTGAAACTGAATGAACTCCAAGTTTGCCAAGCGGCAGCCTGCTTGCCATGCCATCATCACGCCATCACCGACGCAGACGTTAGGCGCGCTGGCACGCTTGAATAATTGACCTAAGCCGCCACTAGCCAGTACCACTGCACGACTATGAAAGGTGAGCGGGCGCCCATTGATATGATCAAAGACAAGCACCCCTCGGCAATGCTTAGCATCGCTATTATCTGTAAAAAAAGGCTTGTCGCTCGCTATAGGCAGTGTCAGTAACTCAAGCGCTTCATGATAAGGCAAAATAGTGATATTGGTAGCAGCTTGCGCTTTGATGGTTAATGCGTCCATCACGTGTCGACCCGTCGCATCGTCCGCATGGGCGACGCGTCTACAGCCGTGACCGCCTTCTTTTGTTAAATGCAAGTCGCTAGTCTGTAACTGAGAAAATTCCTGTGCGCTTGTATTATCCAAAGCGTTAGGTGAGTTCTGCGTAAAAGGGACACCTTGCGCGCATAGCCACTGAACCGCTTGCTGTCCTGCACCCAAGATACGGGCAGTATTATCGGGTGTGCAAAGCCCGGCACCAGCCACTAAGGTATCAGCAACATGGTCAGACACAGAGTCATCTTTGTCTAGACTAGCGGCAATGCCACCTTGAGCATAGTGACTTGAGCAAACCTCAAGTGCCGCTTTACTCAAAACCGTGATATTCAGTGACTTTGGTAGCGATAACGCTGTACTCAAGCCTGCCAGTCCAGCGCCAATGATAAGGACGTCAGTGTTGACAATATGGCTCATGCGACTACTCCTACAGTTATCAGGAATACAGTTATCAGGGATGGTGGTACGGGTTTGATTGGCTGAGCGCGGCTGACTCATGCTAGGCTGCCCCAACATTGGCAAACAATGCACGGTCTTGAACGATATCGCCACTGGCGGCCACACGTTGCTTTTGCGATTCAGCAAAATCAAGCATACGTTGTAAGGGTTTTCTAGCGGCGGCGGCAAGCTCAGGCGTCATTAGTACCTCACCGCTGTTATTGGTCAAGCATTGCTCGATACCTTTTAGGCCATTCATCGCCATCCAAGGACAAAAGGCACAGCTTTTACAGCTTGCGCTTTCACCAGCGGTAGGCGCTGCCAAAAAGCGTTTGTTCGGCGAGCGTTTTTGCATTTCATGCAATATGCCGAGGTCAGTTGCAACGATAAAGGTGTCAGCATCCATCTCATACGTTGATTGCAACAGTTTACTGGTTGAACCAACGACATCAGCGAGTGCCACCACGCTATCGGGCGACTCAGGATGTACCAAGACTTTGGCTTCTGGGTACTCGGCTTTTAATTGCAGCAATTCAGTGGCTTTAAACTCATTATGCACGAGGCAAGACCCTTGCCAAAGCAGCATATCTGCACCCGTCTCACGAGCGATGTATTTGCCCAAATGACGGTCAGGCCCCCAGATGATCGGCTCACCTTGTGCATGCAAATGACGGACGATATCGATACCGACCGATGATGTCACAACCCAGTCAGCGCGGGCTTTCACCGCGGCGCTGGTATTGGCATAAACGACGACGGTACGTTCAGGGTGGGCATCACAAAATGCGGAAAACTCATCAGCAGGACAACCCAAATCGAGCGAACATTCCGCCTCCAAATCTGGCATAAGCACGGTTTTTTCCATACTTAAAATCTTTGCTGATTCGCCCATAAAGCGTACACCAGCGACGACTAGGGTCTGGGCGCTATGGGCTTGTCCAAACCGAGCCATCTCAAGCGAGTCACCGACGCAGCCACCTGTCGCAAGTGCTAAGTCTTGGATAAAAGGATCGACATAGTAGTGTGCAACGAGTACCGCGTTATTATCTTTCAATAATTTTTTGATGTTTTCTTCAACCACGAGTCGTTCAGCACGAGGCAAGTCTGCTGGCATTTTTGCTCTGGCATATTCGATGTTCATCTGAGTGGCGATGCGATTGTCGGTACTCATGATGGGTGCGTCGTAAGGATAAATTTTCATAATGGCAACCTCTGTTGGCGCTATAGTGATAAATGGTGTGCTAAAACAAGATATTTGGTTAAATAAATTTAATTGGTCTTTAATTATGCTCATTTTGAGTATAAATACAAGTGTTTTTTATAGGTTTACTGATTTATTTCCTCTGTTGTCATCATTTATTCTTGGTTATGTGATAGAGATTCTTTAGCATGTCTCTGCACCATCCTTGATAGTAGAAGGACCATTTTGATGTTGTCTGATTGCAACGCCAGACTATGATATTTTTAGATTCACGTTATACTGTTTTAGGTTTGAGGCGTACTATCATTATCAGCCTTGAGAACCCCTTTATGCCATTTTAAAGAGACAGGATAATCCCCAAAACTATGACGTTGTCTTATTCACATGCGCACCAGCAAGGTAGCGGCACAACTGAAGTGGTCGCTGTATTGGTCGCGATTACCGATCATATCGCTCGTGTCCTAACCGTTGACCAAGGCAAACTGTTGCCAAATGGGCCGCTTATGCCATTACATCGCTCGCTACAGGCAGGCGTGCGTCAATGGGTAGAAGAGCAGACGCAGCAGCCGCTCGGATATTTGGAGCAGCTATATACCTTTGTTGATACCAACAGACGTAACGTTGATGGTCATGCATTGGTGTACGTCAGCTACCTTGGTTTGGTACAAGAAACTCAAATGCAGGTATTGCAAAGCCAAGCGCTATGGCGAAATTGGTATGATTATTTCCCATGGGAAAATCATTTGGATGGTATGCCTAGTATCATTATGGACTTTATCATCCCTATGCTATTGGAGTGGGCGAGTAGCGCTGAAGACTCAGTTGCCCGGCAGCGCAGGCGTCAACGTATTGGTTTGTGCTGGGGACTTAGCGAAGAGTTTTTGACAGATAGCGAGTTCATAGAAACTGAACCAGTTGGCGATAAGGCTGATGAAAGCAGAGAATGGATCGCAGAGCATGTGCTGCTGCGCTACGAGATGCTGTATGAAGCAGGACTGATACCAGAAGCGCCCAATTATCCGCCTAATTACCAAACGGTTCAATTGCCAAGCGACTGGTCTCAGCGTATCGGCATACCGATGTATTACGATCATCGCCGCGTGATTGCCACCGCTATCTCCAGACTACGCGCCAAGATTGAATATCGACCGCTTATCTTTGGGTTGATGCCAGATGTGTTTACTTTATCCCAATTGCAGCAAAGTGTTGAGGCCTTATCAGGCATACGCTTGCACAAACAAAACTTTCGCCGTTTGCTGGAATCTCAGAATCTTGTGATGGAGACAGGAGAGAGTAGTAGTGCTCAGCGTGGTCGCCCCGCCAAACTCTATCGTTTTCGCCATGATATCGAGCTACAAAGCTTATTGATGGACAGCAAACTTCCTAAGCGTAAATAATTGCTACTAACAAATACAGCTAGGTCAATTTCATATAGAAATCGACTTGCTCAATAAAAACTTTTTCACCTTCGCTTGCAGGAGCGTCAACTTTACGCTATATTTATGCTCATTTTGAGTTTAAATATTTGGACGTTTTTATTCATATTACGCCTACATAAGGGTCAAACATGACAATTGAAAAAGAGCCAGTATTGGATGACGTATTGCTTAAACCTTTGGTAGAAGATGCGCTAGCGGAAGATTTGGGCAGGCGTGGTGATGTCACCTCGCAAGCCACTATCCCAGCAGATATGCAAGCCCAGCTACAAATCAAGGCGCGACAATCAGGTGTGATATGCGGTATGGATTTGGCGCGGTTGTCTTTTGCCTTAGTTGATGCAAGCATTAAGTTTGTGGCTCAAGTGCAGGATGGCGAAACAGTCGCCGCTGGTGCCGTATTGGCTACTGTAAAAGGTAATGCACGCCATCTGCTAACAGCAGAACGTACAGCATTAAACTTCATGACGCATCTGAGCGGTATTGCGACTGCGACCCGTCAGATCGTCGATAGCGTGGCGCAATATCCAGCGCAGATTACTTGTACGCGTAAGACTATTCCAGGTCTGCGTATTGTACAAAAATACGCGGTACGCTGCGGTGGCGGTCGCAATCATCGTTTGGGACTGGATGATGCGATTTTAATCAAAGACAATCATATCGCCATTGTTGGTGATATAAAGACGGCTATCGAGCAAGCGCAACACTTTGCTGGGCATCTGATTCCGATTGAGGTTGAAGTCGATACACTAGAACAATTAGAGCAGGCGCTAGAGGCGGGTGTGAGTTTGGTATTGCTAGACAATATGTCGCCAGAAATCTTATCGCAAGCGGTTGCTATGTGTAAAGGTCGCGCAAAGACTGAAGCATCCGGTGGTATTACGCCTGAAACGGTACGAGCCGCCGCCAGTACAGGGGTTGATTTTATCGCGATGGGCTACCTAACGCACAGTACTACCGCTTTGGATATTGGCTTAGATTTTAGTGCATAGGCCATCAATTATTTCAGCTTTATCTGAGTCATAGCTTTTATATTCGCTGGATTTTTCGCCAAGATGACATAGAAGGGTAACCGAGCAAAGTTAATGATTTAACTCGCTTATCTGCCTATGTTACAATGCTATTATGAATTGCCTATTGGGTCATCGTCGCACTCGCACGATGGCCTTATCTTTTTGCACCAATGCTATCAATAGACAAGCGAGCGCTCAGTGAATACTGAAATTATCAAGATAATCCTAGCCTTTATGGTATTGATCAATCCATTTAGCGCATTGACGTTGTTCTTGGATTTGACTCGCGGCTATTCGATGAGAAATCGACGTAAGGTGGCGCGCGTTGCCTGTCTGACCATTTTTATTACCATTAGCTTTTTTACGGTGGCAGGTGAGAGCTTACTAAAAGCACTAGGTATCTCTATCGGTTCGTTTCAACTGGCGGGTGGAATATTGGTGTTCTTGATTTCACTAAATATGATGAACGGTGAAGGCAACCCTGTTAAGCCTGATCAAGAGAACTTCGATGTCGACCACGTGCAAGATGCACTGCCGACGATGGCATCCGCAGTGGTCCCCATTGCGATACCGATGATGATTGGACCAGGTGGTATTTCTACCGTTATTATTTATTCATCGCAAGTCTCAGGCATTTTGCAGGTATCTGCCATCATCATTGCTGGTCTCTTCATTAGTTTATTTTGCTACTTGGCATTGATGGCTGCTGGTCGTATCAGCCGCTTGCTCGGTGATACCGGTCTTAACATCATGAGCCGGATCATGGGTATGCTATTAGCAGCCGTGTCTATCGAGATTATCGTTAGCGGTCTGCGCACACTGTTTCCTGCTTTAATCTAAGCTATTTATTCTGTGTCTAGGGCGTGTTGAACATTC